>JBJTTJ010000092.1:0-23628 GCA_046080125.1 Cuspidothrix sp. | reverse complement strand
AATTATTCAACTTCTTTAATCCGGGTTTTGCGTTCTATAATTTCCTTGAGTATCAAAGTGACAACAGCTAGAAATGCTAACAATACAGCCGCAGAAAAAGCTGCTTCAGTTTCATATTGTTTATAAGCATCTTCTACGAATAATGGTAAACTCTGGGTTGTATTAGCAATGTTACCAGAGACCACAGAAACTGCACCAAATTCACCCATAGCTCTGGCATTGGTTAAGATTAAACCATAGAGTAAGCCCCAGCGAATACTGGGTAAGGTGACTCGCCAGAAAATTTGCCAATCATTTGCACCTAGTGTTCTGGCAGCTTCTTCTTGGTCTTTGCCAAATTCTTCCAAGACAGGAATCACTTCTCTAGCAACAAAGGGCATACTGACAAAAGCAGTAGCCATTACCATACCAGGAAAGGCAAAGATGATTTGGATATCATGGGATTGCAACCATGGACCAAACCAGCCTTGTCTACCGTAGAGTAAGACTATCATTAAACCCGCGACGACTGGGGAGATGGAAAAGGGTAAGTCAATGATACTGAGAACTATAGCGCGGCCAGGGAATTTGTGACGAGCGATCGCCCAAGCTGCACACAACCCAAATACTGCATTGATGGGGATAGAAATTGCAGCAAGTAGCAGAGTTAACCAAGCTGCATGGAGAAATTCCGGTTTAGCCAAGTTAGATAAAAATGGTCCTGTTCCCTTTTTGAAGGCTTCAAAAAAAACATTAATAGCTGGAATATATTGAACCAGAAATAAGTAAGCGATCGCAATCCCAATTAAAACTGCCGGCACCCAACTTTTTTGTTTTGGCCTTTTCACTTTATCTATTGTCATATCTTCTTGCCCAAGCTTGTAAGAAATTAATTCCTAATAACAACACCAAAGAAATTCCTAATAAAACTACACCAATAACGGTTGCACCAGAGTAGTCATACTGTTCTAAACGCTGGAAAATTAACACAGGTGCAATTAAATCTTGAAATGGCGTATTAGAAGAAATAATCACTGTTGAACCATACTCTCCTACCGCACGGGAAAAACCCAAGGCTACACCAGTTAAAATTGTGGGAAATAACGGTGGTAAAATCACTTTCCAAAAAGTCTGCCATTGGGAAGCACCTAAACTCCAAGCAGCTTCTTCAACTTCCAATTCCATTTCTTGCAATACAGGTTGTACAGTTCTCACCACAAAAGGTAAAGATATAAATATCATTGCCACCCCAAGTCCTAACCGTGTAAAGGATACTTTAATCCCCATCGGGGCTAAAAGTGAACCTAACCAACCATTATCACTATAAACTGTTGCCAGTGTTAAACCTGCTACTGAAGTTGGTAAGGCAAAAGGTAAATCTACGGTCGCGTCAATAATCCGCTTGAAGGGAAAATCATACCGCACTAAGACCCAAGCAATCAAAGTTCCAAACACACCATTAAGCAAGGCTGCCGCTAAAGAAGTAACAAAGGTAACGTTATAAGTTGCCAGTGCTAACTCATTAGTGGCAATTTCCCAAAACTTGGCGGGGGGTTCTGTACTAGCTTTGAGAAACATGGCCACAATAGGAATAAATAACATAAAAGTTAGATATCCCAGAGTAATCCGCCAAGTCCAAGGAAGACGAACTAAATTATCTAGAAATACTTTCCAAATCGGAGGTTTAATGTTAGTTTGTACAGCAGAAGATACGTTCATAAGTCAAAAATTAAAATTACTTCTTATTCTTAGCTTGAATTTGGTCAAAAATTGCCCCATCATTGAAGAACTTTTTCTGAATTGTAGCCCAACCACCTAATTCTTCAACCTTACTTAAAGTCTTGATTGGGGGGTATTTATCAGCAAATTCTTTGGTTTTAGCTACTGTTTCATCTACAGGACGAAAACCTACTTTTGCAAATTCCTTTTGTGCTTCAGGAGTAAACAAATATTTAACAAAAGCTTCCACTACTTCACGATTATCATGTTTATCAACATTCTTATCTACAACTGCAATGGGATTATCAATAGATATATTCACATCGGGGAGAATATAACTGGGTTTTTGTCCCTTTTCTGCGGCTAAAACAATCTCATTTTCATAGTTGATTAAAGCATCTCCTTGACCTTGTTTAAAAAATGCATCCGTAGCTTCACGGGCATCTTTTGTTAAGATGGGAACGTTTTTATAAACTTTGCTAACAAACTCAGTAGCTTTAGCTTCATCTCCACCAGCTTTAATTACTGAGTTCCAAAGCGCGAGAAAATTCCACCGTGCAACACCGGAGGTTTTAGGATCTGCGGTAATTAGTTTAACATTATCTTTGGCTAAATCAGCCCAAGTTTTAATCTCTTTGGGGTTGCCTTCACGCGTCACTAAAGCTGCAACGGATTTAGAAACAATACTATCATGAGGAAATTCTTTTTCCCATCCAGGCTGAATTAGTCCCGCTTTTTCAATCTTTTGTGTATCTAGTGATAGAGCAAGATGAACAATATCTGCTTCTAATCCATCTACTACAGCACGAGTTTGAGAACCGGACCCACCATAGCTTTGTTTAAACTCTACAGTTTGATTATGTTCTTTTTGCCATTTTTCCACAAATTTGGGAATGATTGCCTCATGGGCAGCTTTAGTAACAGCAAATGATACTAGGGTTATTTCTACCTTCTGTTTTTTACCACCAGTTCCATCAGGAGAATTACTGTTAGTCCCAGTGCAAGCAGCAAGGGATACACTTAAAAGCGTTCCGACTAGGAAAAATGATAGAAAGCCTTTAAGCGAATTTGGACGGAATCTTAATGGCCATCTTTTCTGTAATTGTTGCCACAAATTCATTATTTATCCTCCGGTGAAACTAAAGTTAATAAGTGGGAATACCATTATTGCAGGTATTTGGTAATCAATCTCAGATAAAATTGCATATTGGCGATAGGGAATATGGTGATTCTATCAGTTTCACGTAAAATTACAATGCCTTTAAATGATAAGTATCAATTTTTAATTATCTTTTCTTAACAAAGTATAGAATAAGTACGTATATAATAAAATATATAAGTTACTAAAAAATATCTAAATATTAGTGGACTTATATTTTTAAAGCCTTTCCTATAAGAATGTTCATAAATAAATTATTAATTTAAGTTAAGTTAAAACTAATACATACAATTCTCGATAGACAAATTGTTGTTTTTCAGTACAAAACCTATTGATTTTATTTATTACATCTGATAGGCTGATTTTTTAGATACTAAACACGGTATACCGATGAATTTACCGTAGATGATACAACTCATTTAAGGCCATCCCATGAGAAACAATTCTTTATCCGCGCAAATAAGAACGCCATTATTGCTTACATTATTATTATGGGCAAGTTTAAGTATAAGCTCTATTCTTCCTGTTTCAGCCTCTACTTTGCAGAAAAAACAACTAATTAGTCAAAGCGGTAAAAAAGTAGAAATTACCTTAGCTACTTACGCTGTGACTAAGGCTGCTTACTCCAAAATCATTCCGCAGTTTGTAGCCAAATGGAAGAGAGAAAAAGGCCAAGATGTTGTCATTCGGGAAAGTTACGGAGGTTCTGGTTCTCAAACCCGTGCGGTTATTGATGGTTTACCGGCAGATGTGGTAGCTTTAGCATTGGCATTAGACACCAAAAAAATTGAACAAGCTGGTTTAATTAAACCAGGTTGGGAAAAAGAAGCTCCGAATAACGCCATTGTTACCCGTTCAGTAGTTGCATTAGAAACTCGTGCTGGTAATCCCAAAAATATCAAAAATTGGACTGATTTAACCAAACCAGGCGTTAAAATTGTTACAGCTAATCCTAAAACCTCTGGTGGTGCGAGATGGAATTTCCTCGCTTTATGGGGTGCTGTAGTTAAAAATAGTGGTAATGAAGCCCAGGCATTAAAGTTTGTAACAGACGTGTTTAAAAACGTAGTTGTATTACCCAAGGATGCACGGGAATCTAGTGATGCTTTTTACAAAAAAGGACAGGGCGACGTATTAATCAACTATGAAAACGAAGTCATTTTAGCTGCACAGCAGGGAAAAACAGATACTGCTTACACAGTTCCTCCGGTGAATATTTCCATAGAAGGCCCTGTTGCTGTTGTGGATAAAAATGTTGATAAGCGGGGGACTCGTGAGGTTTCTGAAGCTTTTGTGAAGTTTTTATTCACTCCAGAAGCACAGCGTGAGTTTGCTAAAGTTGGTTTTCGTCCAGTTGAACCAACTGTAGCCAAAGAAGTCAAGAATAAATTTCCTTATATTGCCAGACTCTACACCGTAGCGGATCTTGGTGGTTGGGGTGCTGTACAGAAAAAATTCTTTGCTGATGGTGCTATTTTTGACAAAATTCAAGGGGGAAGACGATAAATAATGTTCTTTGGTGGGCAATGCCCACCAACTCTGATCAAGAAACTATTAGACAAAGTTGTAACGCGCCATTGATGAAATTTGGTATGTATTAAGATACCCTAACGTACTCTAAGTATCTGGAGAGAGAAAAGCGGCTGTAATTTAGGCTGTAATTGAGATAGAATAGGATAATCAGAAGAATATAAAAAATTGATCAGCAGAATTTAACCTCCAGATGTCCTTACTAATGGTATCATTCGAGTATTACAAAAAGTAAAGGGCAATTTTACTATGACCAAAGCACCTGTTGCTCCTGTGGTGCTAGTCATTCTAGATGGATGGGGCTGCTGTGAGGAAACGCGAGGAAACGCCATTACCGCCGCCAAAACTCCCATTATGGACAGTTTATGGACTGCCTATCCCCACACCCTCATTCGCACATCAGGAAAAGCCGTAGGGTTGCCAGAAGGACAAATGGGCAACTCGGAAGTTGGTCATTTGAACATTGGCGCTGGTCGAGTCGTACCCCAAGAACTGGTACGGATCTCAGATGCTGTAGAAGATGGTTCTTTAGCTACCAACCCAGCCCTTGTCAAAATTTGCCAAGAAGTGCGTTCTGCTGATGGCAAGTTACATCTAGTGGGGCTTTGTTCTGATGGCGGGGTGCATTCCCATATTACCCATCTATTTGGACTACTTGACTTAGCTAAGGAACAGCAACTTTCACAAGTTTGTATTCACGCCATTAGCGATGGACGTGACACTTTACCCACGGATGGTATCAAAGTAATCCAGCAGTTGGAAGACTATATAGATCACATTGGTATAGGTGATATCACTACTATCAGTGGTCGTTATTATGCAATGGATCGTGATAATCGTTGGGATAGAGTTCAACGCACCTACGATGTGATGACAGAAGATAGTGATGGAAATGGACTCACTGCTGTAGAGACGTTGCAAGCATCCTACGCTGAAGGTGTGACTGATGAGTTTGTTCTTCCAGTTCGCCTGAAACCTGGTGCAGTAGAATCTGGAGATGGGGTGATATTTTTTAATTTTCGCCCCGACCGTGCTAGAGAATTAACTCAAGCTTTTGTGAGCAATAATTTCCAGGGTTTTCCCAGACGGCAAATTAAGCCGCTTTCTTTCGTAACTTTTACCCAGTATGATCCAGAATTGCCTGTTTCTGTGGCTTTCGCACCGCAAAATCTGAGTAATATTCTGGGAGAAGTGATCGCTAATCGTGGCTTAAAGCAGTTTAGAACAGCAGAAACTGAAAAATATGCTCATGTCACTTATTTCTTCAATGGGGGACTAGAAGAACCCTGTGAGGGAGAAGACCGGGAATTAGTCAGCAGTCCCATGGTAGCGACTTATGATCAAGTCCCAGCGATGTCAGCACAGGCTGTAACAGATGTGGCGATCGCTGCTATTCAAAAGGGCATCTACTCTCTGGTTGTGATGAACTATGCTAACCCAGATATGGTAGGACATACGGGACAAATTCCTGCTACAGTTACGGCCATCGAAGCTGTAGATAGCTGTTTAGGTCGTCTCATTGACGCTATTGGTAAAGCAGGTGGTACAGTAATTATTACTGCTGATCACGGCAATGCTGAGTATATGCTAGATGAAAGGGGTAATCCCTGGACAGCACACACTACCAACCCAGTTCCTTTAATTCTGGTAGAAGGCGAAAAAGCTAAAATACCTGGATATGGAACAAATGTGGAATTAAGAAATGATGGCAAATTGGCCGATATTGCCCCAACTATTCTGGATATTTTACAAATATCCCAGCCCCAAGAAATGACGGGGCGATCATTAATTAAACCGGCGGCCTATGATTTACAACTAACTCGTACCCCTGTACAAGCAGGTGTGTAAAATGTGAAAATCCAGGAGTATGGCTAACCCCATGCTGTGCTATCAGGAGTTCAGGAGTTCAGGAGTTCAGGAGTATGGCTAACCCTATGCTATCAGAATCAAGGATGAAAAACATTTTTTATCTTACCTGTTTCTTGTTTCCTGTTCCCTGAATCATTGCTAAACTCCTAGAGGATTGATGACAAAAACTCATCCATTTTCTAACTTGTTATAAACGACATTTCTAATATGACAATTACTAACATCGTACAAGGCATTTGGGCTTTTTCCGCTCTGGGTTTGATTGTTCTCGTATTGTTACATAGTCCTAAAGGTGACGGAATTGGCGCTATTGGTGGACAAGCACAATTATTTAGCAGCACTAAAAGCGCGGAAAATACCTTAAATCGAGTTACTTGGGCACTAACAGTTGTTTTTCTAGGGTTAACTGTGGTTTTAAGTGCTAATTGGTTGCCTAAGTAATTGCCAATGAAAATGGGTAAAATCACCCAAAATCAACGATTTCGCTCAATACAAGTAGCAGTTCTGCTTTCGGTAATAAGTACAGGACTGCTAGTTATTTTCGTGAATTTTCCTGTTGATGCTATTTTCAGGATACAGAAAAGAAACATTCAGTTATCTAATTCCTTACCTATTGTCCAAAAATTCCATCCTTTGCCAGTAACTCTGGCACAATGGCAAGATAAAACAAATAGTGGTGATTATTTTGATCAAATTAAATCTACGAAAGTTGGTTATTTAATTTGGTCAAATTTCCCGGTTAAAGTAAAAGTGGAAACACCAACGGGTATTAATGAAAAACAATCGCAAGTATGGGTTAATAGTGTTTTACAAGCAGTTCAAGAATGGAGCATTTATTTACCTTTACAGGTAGTACAAAAATCAGATATTGCTGATATTACAATTATTCGTAAAAGTCCACCTTTACAAGTTGAACCTAGTGGGAAAATACTTCGTGCGCGTTCTGCTATAACTACTTATAATTTATATACTAAAAATGATATTTTATCCCACCGTTTCACAATTCTATTAAGTCCTAGTCAAACCGGTGATTATGTATTATCAGCAGCACGTCATGAGCTCGGCCATGCTTTGGGTATTTGGGGTCATAGTCTTCTAAATACTGATACGATGTATTTTTCTCAAGTTCCCAAACCACCCCTTATTTCCCTTCGAGATGTGAATACTTTGAAGAAGGTCTATCAACAGTCTACAAGTCTGGGTTGGTCTGTTGTCGGTAATGGAGCACTGACGGATGTTATGAGGTACAATCACCCCACCCCTTAGAGGATGTTTGAAAAGTATTATATCTGAAACTAATAGTTTTTAAAAACCCAGACTATCTGGGATTTTGATCAAGAATTTGCATGATTTTTGAGAGGGCGATCGCCATGGCTTTTTCTGCTGTGGGGGAAAGGCGATCGCTCAATTCAAAGTTCACTCCTGGAACTGTAATTAACCATGCTGGAGGACAATGACCATAGAGAAATTGAGATAGGGCAAGTAGGGATCTGGGATCACTTATATGAGCATCTATATAACTGGATTCACAAGGTAATAATGATTGTACCTGTACCTCACCAAATTGAGAATTAATACAGGCATCTACAAAAATTGCTAATTGAGAATTGGCCAAATTTTCAGATAATTCTGGTGTTAATTGGTGAACTGCAATTGATTGTACAGATGATAAATGCCAATGTTTTATGGTGTTTGCTACCTGTTGTCCAATGGCATCATCACCACGTAATTCATTACCATAACCAATCACTATTGCAGTTACCATGATGTTTTCATCCTCACCAATGTATCATTGGGTAAGTCCTAACTAATTATCTGACACCAATACAATGCGATAACGGGCTTTATTTCCAGCAACTTTATCCATCGCTGCATTGATATCAGATAAGGGCAGTTCCCCAATAAGCTCGAATGTACAACTCCTGTAAATCACTAATTAAAGGATAACGGGGATTTGCACCTGTACATTGATCATCAAATGCTTGTTCTGACATTGATTCTAACTTATCATAGAAAGTTTTTTCATCTGCTTTTATTACCTCCTTAATAGTCTGGGGAATTTCTATATCCTGTTTGAGTTTTTCCACAGCAGCAATTAGCAATTCAACCTTTTCATCTTCACTAGTTCCTCCTAATTGTAAATGATCGGCAATTTTGGCATAACGCCATTTAGCATTAGGATATTCATACTGTGGGAAAATAGCTTGTTTGAAAGGGGCATCGGTAGAATTATATCGGATCACATGAGAAATCATTAGGGCATTTGCTAACCCATGGGGAATGTGAAAAGTCGAGCCTAATTTATGAGCTAGGGAGTGACAAATACCTAGAAAAGCATTAGCAAATGCCATACCTGCAATTGTTGCTGCATAATGGACTTTTTCCCTAGCTTTTGGATCTTTTGCCCCATTTTTATAAGCAGAAGGCAAGTATTTGAATAACAGACGAATTGCTTCTAAAGCTAACCCCTTGGTATATTCAGAAGCACAAATAGAAACATAAGCCTCCAATGCGTGAGTTACGGCATCAATACCACCATAAGCTGTGAGTGATTTAGGCATATTCATGACTAATTCGGGGTCAATAATTGCCATATTAGGAGTGAGTGCATAATCAGCTAGAGGGTATTTTATGCCCGTTCTATCGTCTGTCACTACGGCAAATGGTGTTACTTCCGAACCCGTTCCTGATGTGGTAGGAATTGCCACTAAAATGGCTTTACTTCCCAATGCTGGTAATTCATATACTCGCTTGCGAATGTCCATAAATCGCATTGCCAAACCATCAAATTCTGTTTCTGGATGTTCATACATTAACCAAATTACTTTCGCTGCATCCATTGGAGAACCACCACCAATGGCAACAATTACATCTGGATGAAAACTATTAATTTGAGCAAGTCCTTTATTAATAGTTGTTAATGTGGGGTCAGGTTCAACATCATAAAAAACTTGGGTTTTAATGCCAATTTCCTCTAGAACATTGGTGACTTTTTCTGCAACTCCCAGATCAAATAATGGTTTGTCGGTAATAATCAGGGCGCGGTGTTTACCAGCTAAATCTTTTAGTGCAACAGGCAAGCATCCATATTTGAAATAAACCTTGGGGGGAATACGAAACCAAAGCATATTTTCCCGTCTTTCTGTGACGGTTTTAATATTGATCAAATGACGGGGACCGACGTTATCACTAACAGAATTGTTGCCCCAACTACCACAACCCAATGTTAAAGATGGATCAAGACGGAAATTATATAAATCACCAATTGCTCCTTGAGAAGATGGGGTATTAACTAACACTCTACTCGTGTGCAGTGCATTTTCAAAGGCGGTAATATGAGAACGGTTTTCTGGTGCTGTATAAAGTACAGAAGTATGTCCAAGTCCCCCAAATTCAATCAATTTTTCAGCTTTATCAATCGCTTCTAAAAAAGTTTCCGCCCGATACATTGCTAAGATCGGGGACAGTTTTTCATAGGATAATGGTTCTGTTGTGCCAATTTCTGCAACTTCAGTAATGAGAACTTTAGCATCTTTAGCTGATTCAATTCCAGATAGTTGAGCTAGTTTAACCACAGATTTACCAACTATTTCTGGATTTAAACGACCATTGGCTAAAATTAGATCTCTGACTTGATGTTTTTCCTGTTCATTCAGGAAATAACCACCACGATTTATAAATTCTTCCTTAACACTGTCATAAACATCATTTAAAACTATAACTGATTGTTCACTGGCGCAAATCATTCCATTATCAAAGGTTTTGCTGATCAAAATAGAAGAAACTGCCATTTTGATATCTGCTGTGGAATCAATCACGGCCGGAGTATTTCCCGCACCAACGCCCAAGGAAGCATGACCTGAAGAATAAGCAGCCCTCACCATTCCTGGTCCACCTGTCGCCAGAATCCGGTTAATATTTGGATGTTGCATTAACTGTTGACAAAGTTCAACTGTTGGTTGATCAATCCAACCGATAATTCCCGGAGGTGCTCCCGCTTCAATAGCAGCTTCTAGGATAATTTGTGCAGACTTAATTGTGCATTGTATGGCACGGTGGTGGGGTGAAAAAATGATCCCATTCCGAGTTTTAAGAGCCAGTAAAGATTTAAAAATAGCTGTTGAAGTTGGATTAGTAACGGGAACAATTCCGGCTAATATTCCCACGGGTTCAGCAATTCTCTGAATACCAAATTGTTGATCTTCTTCAATGATGCCACAGGTTTTTTCAGTCTTATATTTGTTATAAATATATTCAGAAGCAAAGTGGTTTTTAATTACTTTATCTTCTATTACACCCATGCCTGTCTCTTGTACAGCCATTTTTGCTAAAGGAATTCGCGCTCCATTGGCAGCACGAGCAGCTTCTTTGAAAATGCGATCTACCTGCTCTTGGGTATACTCTGCATATTGAATTTGAGCAGATTTAACCTGTTCAATTAGAACTTTGAGTTCTTCCAAATTTGTCACTTTAATGTTCATATATTTATGGTAAAATCCTGGTCTTTCAAGTTTGATCTTTTACAGATTAATCCAATTTGTTAGAGGGTTGATCTTAGTTCTTATTCACAATATAACATAAGTAAAGATAGATATGCACAGATTTTTTGTCAAGCGTTAAATAGGAATTATCTAGGATAATACTCCCTAATTTATTCTTTACCTGTAACTTACTATAAAAATTTGAGGAACTTGTGAGGAAACACAAAATCCTGAAAACAAACTTATGTAAACAAAGGATTTATTTTCTAGCTTATTGGTTATATAATACTCTTGGAAAGTACCAGAAAGTCTGTAAAAAATTTAGATAAATTGTGAGGCTGTTTATGCCTGAAACGAATTTTCAACAGCCAATTAATAGTGCTGCTAGGATTTTAGAAGAATATGCATTGGGAAACCGGAATTTTGCGAGGGCAGAATTAGGGGCAGTTAATTTGCAAGGTGTTGATTTAAAAGGTGCTGACTTCAGCTATGCTGATTTTAGCGCGGCTAACCTCTGTTGTGCTAATTTGCGGGGATGTGATTTAAGTTTTGCGGATTTAAGCCAAGCTAATTTAGAAGATGCAGATTTGCGCGGAGCAATGTTGTTTTCTACTGATTTGCGTAATGCTAATTTGGTGGGAACTAAGTTAGAAAAGGCAGATTATGATCGGACTACCCATTTTCCTTTAAATTTTGACCTAATCGAAGCAGGATAAGAAGGAAAGAGGTTGACAAAACCCCCGACTTCTTAAAGAAGTCGGGGAATCTGAATTAATCTGAGTCCAAAATCAATACTCCCGCGAAATTTGATTAACTACAGTACCATCTTTTGCCACTAATTCTATTAGTAAGGGCATTTGTCCAACGGCGTGGGTAGAACAACTCAAACAAGGATCAAAAGCACGAATCCCAGCCTCAACACGGTTTAACATTCCTTCTTTGATTTCACTACCTTGGACAAAATAACGAGCAATTTGGGTAACTGTGCGATTCATGGCTAAGTTATTTTGACCGGTAGCAATAATCAGATTCACTTTTAGCATTAAGCCATTTTCATCAACTTGATAATGATGGAATAAAGTACCTCTAGGTGCTTCACTTACTCCCACAGCTTCTAATTGATTAATCCCTGCTTCTGCACGGAGACGAGTTGATAAAATGTCTGGATCATCAAGTAAAATTTCAATGTGTTCAATAGATGCTAAAATTTCAATTAACCGCGCATAATGATAAAAGAAAGAAGATTTTACAGTACCAATTCCATGGCTACGAAATTCTTTTAATTCCTTATCTGCTAATGGTGTACCAATCTGACTACAAACATTCAATCTGGCTAAGGGTCCAACGCGATACATTCCACTATCTAAACGACAATGATCACTATTATCAGGATAGCCTAAAGGACGATAGTAAGGCGATTTCAAATAAGAATCAGTTTGGACAGCTTCACCGATAAATTCATGATAGTTATTAGCATCTAATTTATCAGCAATAATGTTACCCCCACTATCAACAAACCGGATATGTCCGTTATAGGTTTCCCATAAACCATCAGGAGTAACTAATCCCATAAATAAACTAGGAAAATTCCCAAAAGTTTGGGATTCCCTTTCGTAATCTTTTAACAAATTTTTGAATAAATCTATGGCATTTAAAACAGTGGTTTTAGCTTCAGGAATACGTTTTTGAATATGAGTACGATTTTCTGATGTTAAGGGGTCCCTAACTCCACCAGGAACTGCCCAAGAAGGATGGACTTTTTTTCCTCCTAATAATTCAATGATTTCTTGTCCAAATTGCCGTAAACGAATCCCACCTCTAGCTAATTCTGGGTCAGATGCTATCAAACCAAAAACATTACGTTTTGCCGGTTCACTATCCATTCCTAAGAGAAAATCTGGGGCACTAAGATGGAAAAAACTTAACGCATGAGATTGGACAATTTGCCCTAAATTCATAAGACGGCGTAATTTTGTAGCGGTTTTGGGAATAGTGACAGCTAGTATTTGATCGCCTGTTTTTGCTGATGCTAATAAATGACTTACCGGACATATACCGCAAATTCTCGCCGTAATTCCTGGCATTTCTGGAAAAGGACGACCGACACAAAACTTTTCAAAACCGCGAAATTCAGTCACATGAAACCGGGCATTATTTACTTGACCATTATCATCTAAATAAATGCTAATTTTCGCGTGACCTTCAATACGAGTTACCGGATCAATAACAATTGTTTTCATAAATAATAGGTGATTGGTAATAATAGAAAATTGTAGGTTGGATAGCATAAAGTGAAACCTAAGAAAGCTGAGGAAATGTTGGGTTTCCTTATGTCAACCCAACCTACCTATACTAATTGCACTCCTACTACTATATCCTGTAAATTACGAATCATACATTCCAGTTTCTGCGGCCTGTGAATATTCTTGACAATATTCTTCAAAAGCTGTTTTTAGAGGTTTTTTAGCACGTTGGTGGGCTACTTCGGCTTGAATTTCTTCCACTGCATCCCAAGCTGCGGCAGATTCGGGGGAATTAGTACCTTTTTCGGCGGAAATAAAACGAGCTTTTTTAATTTCATTTTGTAATTCTTCTTCTAAGAAAAATGAGCGCGGTTTTTCTAAACAACTACTGCGGGCTAAAATATCAGTCAGTGAGATTATTCCTAGGAGTTCACCACTAATTACAGGTGCACGACGGAGATGATAATTAGCAAATAATCTGGCTACATATTCTAAACCTAGTTCTGGATTAACAACAATACAAGGTTTAGTCATTATTTCATAAACACGGACTTCATTGGGATCTTTATTGTATGCTATGACGTTATAAACAATATCAGTTTCTGAAATTATACCATAGGCATCTTGTTCATGGCGACGATCTACAATTAATGCTCTCCAGTCCCTAGATTTCATTAAATCAATTGCTTCTTTAACGGTGGCTGAACTGCGAATCATGGCCACATCTTTTGTCATTACATCTGCTGCTGTTAACATAATTTACCTCTTTTATGTTCTACCCAATCATCCATTCACTTAACCAAATTTAATCATTTCTTGTTTATGGGGTTTTTCTCCTCTTAATAATGGTTCAATTGTAGCCTTAATCCGAGGTGCTGAAGGGGGACAACCAGGTAAATAAATATCAACATCCACTACCTTATGAACAGGGACAACTCTCTCTAATAAAGGCGGAACAATACCTGGTGAATTGGGGATTGTTTGATTAATATCCGCTGCTTGAACATAAGCTAATTGTAAAGCTGGTTCAGCACCTCCAGCAAGATTACGTAGGGCGGTAACATTACCAGTAACAGCGCAATCTCCAAAGGAAATTATGGTTTTTGTTCGTTGTCTAATTTTGTGAATTAGTTCTAAATGTTCTTCATTAGCGATCGCCCCTTCCACTAATACGATATCTACTCCTTCTGGATATTCTTTAATATCAGCGATAGGGCTATAAACTACATCAATATAGGTGGCTAGGTCTATCAACCATTCGTCCAAATCAAGAAAGGACATATGACAACCAGAACACCCTCCTAACCAGACTGTAGCAAATTTTATTTTAGTCATATTTTATGATCCCTGTTCCATTTATAATTAATAATTTACACTTTTTTACAATTTATTCATGGCTAATAATCAATAACTAAAAATTCCATTGTTTTTTAGTTCGTGCATTGACTAAGAAATCAATTTTGCCCCGATCATGTACCATTTCACCCACACTTGAACCTTTATTAAACAGCGCACCTGTAGGACAAGCATTCACACATTTACCACAAGAAGTACAAGTTTGAGAAGTTCCCCAAGGCTGATTCAAATCGCTAATAATGTGAGATTGTGATCCTCTTTTGGCCATATCCCAAGTATGTGCACCTTCGATTTCATCACAGACGCGAATACAACGAGTACAAAGGACACAACGATTATGATCAATGCCAAAAAGATGATGAGAAGTATCCACAGAACGCTGAGGATTTTGATATTCTAACCGCAGATGATCCATACCCATTTCTATGGCTAAATCTTGTAATTCACAATTGCCATTGGCTACACAAACGGCACAAATATGATTACCTTCGGCAAATAGCATTTCGATAATTGTCCGCCGGTATTTTTGCAAGCGATCGCTACTTGTTGTCACCTCCATTCCTTCAGCTACTTTGGTAACACAAGCTGGTAAAAGGCGATTGTTTCCAGCAATTTCTACTAAACACAAACGACAAGCACCCACATCTCCCACACCTTGTAAATGACATAGTGTAGGAATATGTATACCTGCTTCCTGTGCTGCTTCTAGTAAGGTTTCATTCTCACGGGCGCTGATCATTTCTCCATTAATTGTTAATGTTCTTACTGTCATAATAATTTGGTAATTGGTAATTGGTAATCCTGTAAATCCTTAAATATATTCTGATTCAGACAATTTCTCTTTTTACTGTCACCTAATTAATGCTAAATATTCATCTCGAAAATATCGCAAAGTGCTAAAAACTGGGTTGGGTGCAGACTGTCCTAAACCACATAAACTTGTATGTTTTACCATGTCGCAAAGTTCTTCTAATAATTCTAAATCAGCTTTAGATCCCTTACCATTACTAATTTTGGTTAATAAGTTATGTAGTTGCACAGTTCCTACTCGACAAGGAATACATTTACCACAAGATTCATCCATACAAAATTCCATAAAAAATCTCGCTACATCTACCATATTTGTAGTTTGATCCATGACGATCATTCCACCAGAACCCATCATTGATCCTAAAGCAGTTAAGGATTCATAATCTACTGGTGTAGCAAATGCAGAAGCAGGAATACATCCCCCGGAAGGACCACCTGTTTGTACTGCTTTTGCGATGCCATTGGGAACTCCTCCTCCCATTTCTTCGACAATTTGTTGTAAAGTTGTCCCCATGGGTACTTCAATTAAACCTGTGTTACGGATTTTTCCAGCTAGTGCAAAAACCTTTGTTCCTTTACTTTTTTCTGTACCAATACCTGCAAACCATTCAGCACCATTTCTGATAATTGGGGCAATATTGGCGAAGGTTTCCACATTATTAATTAAGGTGGGATAACCCCATAAACCAGACTCCGCAGGATAAGGTGGACGGGGATGGGGAACACCGCGTTTACCTTCAATAGAAGCCATTAAAGCTGTTTCTTCACCGCAAACATAAGCACCGGCACCAATGCGAATTTCAACTTTAAAATCAACGGGTGATTCAAATATCTTTGAACCTAATAATCCTAATCTTTGGGCTTGATGAATGGCAGTTTCTAGGCGTTTAATGGCAATGGGATATTCTGCCCTAACATAAATATAACCTTGACTTGCACCGATGGCATAAGCAGCGATCGCCATTCCTTCTAATACCCGATGGGGATCACTTTCTAACACACTCCGATCCATAAATGCACCGGGATCTCCTTCATCAGCATTACAAATAACAAACTTTTTCTCCCCTGGAGATTTTGCCACAGTCCCCCATTTTAAACCTGTGGGATAACCAGCGCCACCTCTTCCCCTTAACCCACTTTTTGTAATGGTTTCAACTACTTGTGCAGGTTTCATTTCTCTTAATACTTGAAATAGGGCTTGATAGCCATTTTCTACAATATAAGATTGAATCCTTTCTGGATCAATTTTACCACTATTTTCTAAGACAATTGGTAATTGATGAGTGAAAAATGATTGGTTTAAATCCTGATATTTTAAACTCGTTTTTTTTCCCTGTACTGCTGCAATAATTTCTGGTGCATCTTGTGGAGTAACTTGTTCAAACAGTTTGGTTTCTTCTGGCTTTTCTTGATTTAATTGCACTAAGGGACCTTGACAACAAAGCCGCATACAACCTACCCCAGAAATCTGTATTTGATCTTCTAAACCAGAAGCTTTCACCACGGCATCTAAATTATCTTTGATAGCTTGAGAACCAGAAGATAAACAACCCGCAGCAGTACAACAACGAATATGTACAAGTTTAGTTTGCAAGCGTTCAATTCTAGCAATTTCTAACAGTTCATTTAGTTCCATTCTGCCATTCTCCCACCTTTGCACACACTGATTCAGGGGTTTGATTTCCTAACACTGCACCATCAAAAACTACGGCTGGAGCAATACCACAAGCCCCTAAACATCTGGCAGTCAGCAGAGAAATTTCCCCATCTGGAGTAGTATCACCAATTTTAATTTTCGTAGCTGTTTCTAATGTTGTTAAAATGACTTGCGACCCTTTCACATAACAAGCTGTACCTGTACAAACTACACAATTATGTTTACCTTTAGGGGCAAGAGAAAACAAATGATAGAAAGTTGCTACTCCATAAACTCGACTGGGTGGTAGTTTTAATTGATGGGAAATGTACAGCAATAAGTCTAACTCCAAATAACCAAATAATTCTGAAGCCCGATGGAGAATTTCAATCAGTGCATCTTGTTGATATTGATGACGTTTAATAGTCGCATCTAACATTTTTAAACGTTTATCTCCACTGGGATGATTTGTTGGAGGTGGAACTGTAGTTTTCATAATAATTGGTAATTGGTAATTGGGTAAGAATTAAGGTCAGGTAAAAAGATCTCTGACTTCTTTTATTAATTGTGCCCATAAATGGTAGCGTGGGCATCTTACCCGCAAAATATGTACCCCTAGTTTATACCTTATTCTCTATTGCTAGAAGTGACGGGAAGATTTACAATCTGAACTGTACAAGTTGCATGATGTAAGACATAGTTACTTACACTACCGAGAAAAAATTCCGCTATTCCCGAACGGCCTCGTCGTCCCATAATAATCAGGTCAGCATTCCAAAGGGTGGCTAATTCACAAATTTTTCGTCCCGGACTACCACTACTTTGAGTAAATTCCGCCTGAACACCGGATGTATTCGCCTCCGCAGTAAATGACTGTAACATCTGCAAACTTTCTTGTTTAAATTTGTCCCAGTGTTCTTGATATAATCTGAAGGTTTGCTCATTCCAGCCTGGATAGTAGTCAATATTAGGAAAAATCAGTGCTTCGGGTGTACCTTCTTCTTCCTGTGATAAAACGTGTAGTAACATTAAGTTCCCAGATGTTAACTTGGCTATAGTTAATGCTTGTTTAAAAACTTCTCTACTCATTTCTGAGAGATCCACAGGAACTAAAACTCTATTAAACATATATACCTCTGTATTGGCTTATCTAGCATTGACCATTAATGTTCGCTGTTTTCCAGTGCCATATCCCCCATCCCTATTTACCATTCACCAATATTTATAGGTCAAGAATTTGAGGAACTTGTGAAGATGAATGTGTCATCACCTGAATTTCTCAGTATTTATTTCTCAGTAGCAATAATGTGTAAATCTATTTTTTGATCTCGAATTAGTTCTAATAATCGTTGTGTAAAAGACCTTTTAAGAAATTTTTTCCATCGCGGTTGCTGACTTTCACCGATAACTATTTGTGTAATATGGTGAGTCGCAGCAAATTGGGCGATCGCTTGGGGAACATGACTACTTTTGAGATGAATAAATTCGCCGCCAAATTCTTGGCATAGTCTCTCACAAGTATGAATATGTAAAGTTTCAGTTTTAGTCAGAAATTTTTCAGGATCAGCAATGAATACAGTATATAATTTAGCATTCATATAGTTAGCAAGCCTCGCTCCCCGTCGTAATAATTGAATGGAATTAGGATAAGTAGATACACATACTAAAACTCGTTCATGAACATTATGAATTTGTCCCGGAGAAATGGAAGTATTTGCTTCTTCTTCAACGGTATCAGCAACTTCTCTTAATGCCAATTCTCGCAAAGCAATCAGGTGAGAACGCTGAAAAAAGTTTTGTAAAGACTGCTCAATTTTATCAGCAGCATAAATTTTACCCTCTCGTAAACGCTCTTCTAAGGTCTGTGGAGTTACATCAATCACAACCACCGCATCCGCTTCATCCAGCAACCGATCAGGAATACGTTCTCTAACTACAACCCCTGTAATTTCTGCTACTAAATCATTTAAGCTTTCTATATGTTGAATATTAACTGTTGAGTAAACATCTATGCCATCTGCTAACATTAATTCTACATCTTGATAGCGTTTTTCTCTAACTGAATTGGGTACATTTGTGTGGGCTAATTCATCAACTAAAACCAGTTGGGGACAACGGGTTAAAATTCCCTCTGTGTCCATTTCTTCTAGATTAATATTTTTGTGAATTATGGTTTTTTTGGGAATTATTTCCAATCCTACCGCTTTTTCTGCTGTATCTTTACGTCCATGAGTTTCTAAAATACCAATGACAACATCAATTCCTTCTTGTTTAAGTTGATGTGCTTCTTCTAGCATTCTATAAGTTTTCCCTACACCGGGAGCCATACCAATGAATATTTTATGTTTTCCGCGTTTAGCGGAACGGATATAAGAATTTTCAGGGGTGGAAGTGTTAGGATCAAACATAAAGAAATTTTAGATGTAGCAGTTCAAATTCAATTTCAGAATCTCGATAAGTTATAATTGATATAGCGGTATGCACTTGAATGAGATACAGAATTTACCTAAAAAACTATACACCAAAAGACTTTCAACTCTGTTCCCTGTTCCCTGCTATATTAATTGAGCGTAAGTACAGATTAATTAACTTTAAATTATACCTTAAACCTAATATAAATGTCAACTATCTTATTGAAAAATATCCCGCACCTGCACACCATAAAAATCACAAAACAATGATCAAGGAAAGATTTTTTAGCTTGAGTACAGGATTAATCTACATATAGATAGAATATTTACCAAATGCTAAAATAATTAATAATTATTAATTCTCAAGAAATTCGAGCGAGGAGATTAAGATCCCTGACCTCTGTGTTCAATTTATAATTTATGAACACAATAAATAAAAGAAGTCGGGGATTTCGATATGAACAATTGCTATAACTCAATATTTACATTCCCAATTAATAAAACTGTAGAAAATATTACAAATTAACTTCCTACTTTTAGCAATTTTTAATTCTTATCTTTTTGGTTTCTCTGCCTAAATTAATATGATGCGTCAAAGACTGAAAGTATCTTTAAATTTAACTATTTCCTGATTTTGACGCACCCTAGAGCAAAAATTCACACAACACAGGAAAGAAAATCATGAATAAATCTTATGCCATAATTGATGGTAATGAAGCAGTTGCCCATGTAGCCTACAAATTAAATGAAGTAATTGCTATTTATCCTATTACCCCATCTTCTAATATGGGTGAATGGGCTGATGCTTGGATGGCTGAAGGTAAACCCAACTTATGGGGAACAATTCCTAATGTTGTGCAGATGCAAAGTGAGGGAGGTGCTGCGGCTGCCGTACATGGTGCATTACAAACGGGGGCATTAAGTACAACCTTTACCGCTTCCCAAGGGTTGTTATTAATGATTCCCAATTTATTTAAAATTGCGGGAGAATTAACCAGTTTTGTCCTTCATGTTTCTGCCCGTTCTTTAGCTACCCATGCCTTATCTATTTTCGGTGATCATAGTGATGTAATGGCCGCAAGAACTACGGGATTTGCATTATTATGTTCTGCTTCCGTACAGGAAAGTCATGATTTTGCCTTAATTTCCCATGCCGCAACTTTAACTACCAGAGTACCATTTTTGCACTTTTTTGATGGGTTTAGAACTTCCCATGAAGTGCAAAAAATTGAGTTATTATCTGATGAAGATCTACGGGAATTTATACCTTTAGAATTAGTGACTGCCCATCGTCAACGGTGCTTAACTCCAGATAAACCAGTATTAAGAGGAACAGCACAAAATCCCGATGTTTATTTTCAATCCCGTGAAGCTGTAAACCCTTATTATCATGTTTGTGCTGAAATTGTGCAAAGAATCATGGACAAATTTGGCAAGAGAACAGGACGATATTACAAGTTATATCAATATCATGGCGTACCGGATGCAGAACGGGTAATTATTCTTATGGGTTCTGGTTGTGAAACTGTCCATGAAACGGTAGATTATCTAAATAATCAAGGGGAAAAAGTGGGCGTTTTAAAAGTGCGACTGTTTCAACCTTTTGATGTGGGTAGATTAATAGAATCTTTACCTAATAGTGTGAAGGCGATCGCGGTTTTAGATAGGACTAAAGAACCAGGAAGCGCCGGAGAACCTTTATATTTAGATGTGGTTACGGCTATTCATGAAGGCTGGAAAAAAACCACATTCCCCAAAATTGTGGGCGGTAGATATGGACTTTCTTCTAAAGAGTTTACCCCGGCAATGGTGAAAGGAGTTTTTGATAACTTGACTCAAATTGCCCCCAAAAATCATTTTACGATTGGCATTAATGATGATGTCAGTTTTACTTCCTTAAATTTCGATCCTAATTTCTCTACAGAACCGGATCATGTAGTTCGAGCGATGTTTTATGGTTTGGGTTCTGATGGTACGGTTGGGGCTAATAAAAACTCTATCAAAATTATCGGTGAAGGGACAAATAATCACGCCCAAGGTTACTTTGTTTATGATTCTAAAAAATCCGGTTCAATGACAGTTTCTCATCTCCGATTTGGGGCTGAAAAAATTCGTTCCACTTACCTAATCAACAAAGCTAATTTTATTGCTTGTCACCATTGGGGATTTATTGAAACTATTGATGTTTTAAAAGCTGCTGCACCTAGGGCAACTTTGCTGTTAAATAGTCCCTATGATGGGGATCAAGTTTGGCAACATTTACCTCTAAAAATTAAACAGCAAATTCTTGACAAAAATCTCAAGGTTTATGCTATTAATGCTAGTCAAGTAGCTAAAAATAGCGGTATGGGTAGAAGAATTAATACTATTATGCAGGTTTGTTTCTTCGCCTTAGCGGAAGTATTGCCCCAGGAACAAGCGATCGCTAAAATTAAACAAGCGATTGAAAAAACATACTCTAAAAAAGGCGTAGATGTTGTCAGCATGAATTTAAAAGCTGTAGACAACACTCTGGCAAATCTCCATGAAGTAGAAATTCCCCTAGTAGAAAAAGGTAATAAGCAGAATTACCAACCCTTCGACTACGCTGGAGGCAAGTTATCCATTACCAAACCCGAATTTGTCGAGAAAGTGCTTGATAAAATCATGGTTTGGGAGGGTGACGACTTACCCGTAAGCGCTTTACCAGTGGATGGAACTTTCCCCACCAGCACCGCAAAATGGGAAAAACGCAACGTTGCGGAAGAAATACCCGTTTGGGAGGCTGATATCTGCGTTCAATGTGGTAAATGTGTGATGGTTTGTCCTCACGCTGCTATTCGTGCCAAAGCTTATGAAGCGGATAAATTAGCCAATGCACCCATAGGTTTTAAATCAACAAATAGCAAAGATAAGGATTTTGCTAACCATAAATTTACAATTCAAGTCGCACCAGAAGACTGTACAGGTTGTAGTTTGTGCGTGAATATTTGTCCTGCTAAAAATAAAGTAGAACCCACCAAAAAAGCCATCAATATGAGTCCGCAGTTACCCATTAGAGAACAAGAACGGGAAAACTGGGATTTCTTTTTGAGTTTACCAAATCCTGACCGGAGAAAGTTGAAATTAACCCAAATTCGCCAACAACAATTACAAGAACCGTTGTTTGAATTTTCCGGTGCTTGTGCTGGATGTGGAGAAACCCCCTACCTTAAATTATTAACACAATTATTTGGCGATCGCTCACTCATTGCCAATGCTACCGGTTGTTCTTCCATTTATGGTGGAAACTTGCCTACCACACCTTGGACTCAAAACCCAGATGGTAGGGGTCCAGCATGGTCCAATAGTTTATTTGAAGATAACGCCGAATTTGGTTTTGGTTATCGTTTATCCATAGACAAACAAGCGGAATTTGCAGCAGAATTATTATCACAATTAAGTAGTGAAATTGGCGATAATTTAGTTAATACCATTCTGCAAGCTGAACAAAAAACCGAAGCTGATATTTGGGAACAACGAGAAAGAATTGCAATTCTCAAACAAAAACTAGAAGAAATTACGAACGCAGATGCACACAGATATACGCAGATAGAATCAAAAAATATCGGCCTTAATCAGCGTTTATCTGCGTTTGAAAATCTAAAATCCCTCGCTGATTATTTAGTTAAAAAAAGCGTGTGGATAGTTGGGGGTGATGGTTGGGCCTATGATATAGATTTCGGGGGAATTGACCATATAATTTCCACGGGTCGAAATGTGAATATTTTGGTCATGGATACAGAAGTTTATTCTAACACAGGCGGTCAATCTTCTAAAGCAACTCCTAAGGCCGCAGTTGCTAAATATGCGACTGGAGGTAAACCTGCACCTAAAAAAGATTTAGGATTAATGGCCATGACCTATGGTAATGTTTATGTTGCCAGTGTGGCTTTAGGTGCGCGAGATGAACATACATTAAAAGCCTTTTTAGAAGCGGAAGCTTTTGATGGTCCATCCTTAATTATTGCCTACAGTCATTGTATTGCTCACGGTATTGATATGACCACCGGTTTACAACAGCAAAAGGCGTTAGTAGACTCAGGAAGGTGGTTATTATATCGCTATAATCCGGCATTACAAAATGAAGGTAAGAACCCCCTACAATTGGATATGAAAGCACCTTCTGAATCAGTGGAAAAATCCATGTATCAGGAGAACCGCTTTAAAATGCTGACGAAGAGTAAACCGGAAATTGCTAAACAATTGCTAGAACAAGCGCAAGCAGAAGTTAATGCTAGATGGGAGATGTATCAATATTTGGCTAATAGGTAATGGGTAATGGGTAATCGGTAATTGGTGATGGGTAATGGGTTTTTACCTGTTACCTATTATCAAATAATCAATCACAAATTTTCATTCTCGCCAATTATCTATCACTAAAGGATAACCTAATGCTTGAATTTTCTGATAATGC
>JBJTTJ010000091.1:0-35481 GCA_046080125.1 Cuspidothrix sp. | reverse complement strand
AGCCTTAGCAAATACTCAAAAATATTGGCAAAGAGTTGATTAAAATTATAACTACAGGAGACTAGAAATATGGCTTGGATATTTGGTTTATCAGCAGAATGTGGTGATAAAAGGAGTGCAGAGCATTTAGCTTTCCATTTTCAATACTGGTGGATATGGTTGAAAACAAATGACAGACCCTTTATGGTGGGCAGATGCAGATAAAGTTGGTAACATCGATCCAGCAAGACTGCCCCTCAGCCAAGAAACTATTAACCATTTGAAAAAATGGGCGACTGATTATAATGCCACATTAAATTGGCAAGATCCTGGTAATTCACCAGATTTAAGTTCAGAAGAAGAAGCGGCTTTTGAACAAGAAGGTATTAGTTTATGGAAGCAACTACAAAAAGAACTTGCACCTAATTATGAAGTGGTTTATTTCAGTGAGTCATTAGGTGAAGTTGTCAGTGATATGAATGAATTAGCATCTTCTCTTCCTGCTTATGTTTAACAGATAGCAAGAAAATTAAACCATGACAACGACCACCTTATTCCAATGGGTAGAACTAAAACAAGATGTTCCTAACAGCCTTAGCCTTGTCAAAGCTGGTAATAAGGGAGTGGATACTAAACAGACAGCTTAAAACAGCCTCAGAATGAATTCTGAGTCTTTTGAAAAGATGTCTAATGACAAGGGAATACAAAAAATGATAGTATTATTAACTTTAGAATACTCTATCGTTTATCAGTATGTCAGTCTCTATTACTATCTCTCAATTGGTTGCAGTTCTTATAGCTGAAGTTATGAATGTATCTCCATCTAGTTTAGGTCAGTTGGCCATGGGGATACAAACAGATACCCGGATTTTACAACCAGGAGAAGTGTTTTTGGCCTTGCGAGGCGAAAAGTTTGACGGACATGATTTTGTCCCCACAGCGATCGCTCAAGGGGCTATAGTTGCAATAGTTGATCATGATTATGAAAATCCCGGTTTTCCCATTTTGCGGGTTAAAGATACTTTAAAGGCATATCAACAAATTGCTAAATGGTGGCGCGAAAGCTTTACTATTCCTGTAATTGGAATCACGGGTTCAGTCGGGAAAACCACAACTAAAGAATTAATTTCGGCAGTTTTAGCTACCAAAGGAAAAGTTCATAAAACCTACGGGAATTTTAATAATGAAATTGGTGTCCCCAAAACCCTGTTAGAAATGGGTGGAGAAAATGACTTTGCTGTGATCGAAATGGCGATGCGAGGAAGAGGACAAATTACTGAACTGACAGAAATTGCTAAACCGACAATTGGGGTAATTACTAATGTAGGAACGGCACATATTGAATTACTTGGTTCGGAAGCAGCTATTGCAGAAGCTAAGTGTGAATTGTTAGCAACTATGCCAAATAATAGTATTGCTATTCTTAATTATGACCATCCATTATTAATGGAAACGGCAACAAAATTCTGGCAGGGTAAAGTAATTAGTTATGGCTTTTCTGGTGGCGATATTCAAGGAGAATTAATTGATCATGAAACTATAGAAGTTGGGGGAATGCGTCTACCTTTACCTTTACCCGGTCGTCATAATGCTACCAATTTTTTAGCAGCTTTAGCAGTAGCTAAGGTATTAGAAATTGATTGGCAATTATTACAATCTGGGATGATGGTAAATATGCCCACAGGTAGAAGTCAACGCTTCACCTTACCTAATGATGTAGTGATTTTAGATGAAACCTATAATGCTGCTCCAGAAGCCATGTTGGCCGCTTTACAGTTGTTAGCAGACACCCCCGGAAAGCGAAAAATTGCTGTTTTAGGGGCAATGAAAGAATTAGGAGAAAGATCCCCAGAACTACATCAAAAAGTTGGAGAAATGGTCAAGAATTTGCATTTAGATGGTTTATTGGTATTAGTTGATGGTCAAGATGCGGAAATTATTGCTAATAGTGCGGATCATATATCTTGCGAATGTTTCACAAATCATGCTGATTTGGTAACAAGATTAAAAACATTTATGCAAACAGGCGATCGCCTATTATTCAAAGCCGCCCATTCGGTGGGATTAGATCGAGTTGTTAACCAATTGCGGGCAGAATTTACCAATTAAATATTCCTGGTATTTTAGACAAAACCAACTCAATTAAGTCAGCATTTCCCAGGAACTTGAATAGACAAGAATATTATATTTTGTTTAGAGATATAGCCTCAACTATCTCTATACTAAATCCTGATTATTGATGACAATTCCACCGCTAATTACCATAAATAGGTAGACAAAAATATATCAATTATGTCTTATCTTTTGGAATTAAAACCTTGAATTTAGAAATTATTTTTGAAAGAATCAAAACAAGGATTAGTCAATATCAGGTCTAATGCCATTGATCTTTTATCAAGATAATACATACAAGGAGAAATAATCATGGCTAATATCCAAATATCCGCACTACTTCCTGTCGGTTATGATTTATTTAATGATGATACGAGTTTTATGAATGAACTAGCTGCCGAGGAAGTACAAAACGTCGTCGGTGGCGGTCATTATTATCATCATAGTTGTTATTCCCATCATAAACATCATTACTCTTACAAAGATTATGGCAATAGCTACTGGGATTAAAAAATAGCTGTTAACTAACAGCTACTACTAAACATCAGAATAGTAATTTTTTATAGGACTAATATTTGATTGTTGAAATATTACGCAAGGTGCGGGTTTTTTCTCTACACTACTTAAAATTTTCAAAAATCATTTATGATTCCTATCCTACTATTCTGAGTGTTTATGTATTTTTGATCAAGAGGATATATCAAGGAGAAATGATCATGGCTAATATCCAAATATCCGCACTACTTCCTGTCGGTTATGATTTATTTAATGATGATACGAGTTTTATGAATGAACTAGCTACCGAGGAAGTACAAAACGTTATTGGTGGTCATCATTATGGCAGTTATAGCCGCAGTTATGGTGCTAGTTATAGCGGCAGTTATAGCGGCAGTTATAGTGCTGGTTTCTGTTGCTAAAATCTAAACATTGTCAAAGCAAAATCCCCGACTTCTTAAATAAATCGGGGATCTAAAAAAGTCATTATTTACCTAGAGAAAATAATTGTAGAAGATTTCTTTGCCAGATAATTACGAAAAGATTAGTTAGTAAACAGGTGATAGCTAGGGATAACAAGATATATGTGGGTAACATCACTACACCAATCATAAACCAAGTATAAACGTGCAGCATCATGATGACAGCAAATGTACAGGCTAGTATCACAGAAGACCAGACTTGACTCCTGGGACGATGAAGAAACGCGAGAATAATCGTCAATAACGTAGTCAAGATGTTGGCCGGGACTAGAAAACCACAGATACCTAGACAGTGATTGCGGGAAAATTCAGTTAAGGTGTGAAAATCTAACATTAATTTTGGGGGATAGATAATTGTAGGTTCTTATGATTAGGTTTTATTATAAATTCCAGGTCACTTAGGTAATCTTATCTTAAAAGTGAGTGTATACACCATTTATGTTACATTTTTTAAAGAATTAGCCCTAGGAACTCAATTTTTTGATTTTAATCATAGAGACGTTGCTTCCAGCGTCTCTATCCTAAGTCTTGTGGGACTAACCCATCAAAATCACAGTATCAATAACGTGAATTACACCATTATCAGCAATAATATCTGCTGCTAAAACCGTCGCGTTTTTCACCTCAAACCCATCTTCACAATTAATTTTAATAGGAGAACCTTCCACAGAATTGACTGTACCTAGTTTCCCTAAATCATCCTTTGTTAACTTTCCAGGAACAACGTGATAGGTTAAAATCCGTGCTAACTGGGGAATATTTTGTAATAAAGTTGTAATTGTGCCTGGTGGTAACTTAGCAAAAGCGTCATCCGTGGGTGCAAATACAGTGAATGGCCCTGGACTTTTTAATGTTTCCACTAACCCAGCAGCAGACACAGCAGCTACCAAGGTTTTAAACGCGTCATTACTAACTGCAATATCAACAATATCAGCCATGGATTTTACCTCTCTAGCAAAGCTTCTACAAGATAGTAAATCATGTTTAAGTTTTATTAACGACAATTCTGGTAAAGTATACTTTAATCATTTCCTTAAATTTTTTTTATATATAAAATGAGTAAGCGCACTTATGCAATATTAGGAACTGGCGCATTGGGAGGGTTTTATGGTGGAAAGCTACAAAAATCTGGCTTAGAAGTTCACTATTTACTCAAAAGTGATTATCAACAAGTCAGAGAAAACGGTCTAATTGTTGAGTCTAAAGACGGTGATTTCACCCTCCCCCAAGTTAATGCTTATAACAATGTAGACAAAATGCCACAGTGTGATGTGGTAATAATATCACTAAAAACAACCCAAAATCAACTTTTACCAGATTTATTACCACCAATAGTTAAAGATGACGGAGTAGTATTGGTATTACAAAATGGACTGGATATAGAAGCAGAAGTTGCAGAAATTGTCAAGAATGTCAGCATTATTGGGGGTTTATGTTTTCTGTGTTCTAATAAAGTTGGACCAGGACATATTCATCATCTAGATTATGGACAAATTACTTTAGGTGAATATAAATCTAATTATCAATTAACCGGCATTACTAAAAAAATGCGGGAAGTTAGCACAGATTTTGAAAATGCTGGTATATCTATAGAAATGTTAGAAGATTTACTATTAGGACGTTGGAAAAAGTTAGTCTGGAATATTCCCTATAACGGCTTATCTGTAATTCTTAATGGGAGAACAGATGAATTGATGACGGATATTCACACTCGTCAGTTAGTAGAAAGTTTGATGTGGGAAGTAGTCGCAGGGGCAAAAAGTACAAGGAGAATCATTCCTGAAAGTTTTCTACAAACAATGTTAGATTATACCACAAGAATGAAACCCTACCGCACCAGTATGAAAATTGATTTTGATGAAAAGCGTCCTTTAGAAGTAGATGCAATTTTTGGTAATCCATTAAGAAAGGCAGAACTTGCGGGGGTACATTTACCACAAATTCGTTGTTTATATCAACAATTGAAGTTTTTGGATATGAAAAATAGAAGTTAAATCTAAATCCTGACTCCTACAATCTTTACCAGCAGATGTCTAAGAGGTCTTTTGAAAAGTATGCCATGGTGTATCAAATATTTTTACCCCGCCCTCACTGGATTTCTATTGTTTCCCCTTTTACAAAGGGAAAGGGGGGTAGAAATGTGATCAAAATCACGGTGTACCACTTTTAAAAACATCCTCTAACAGATACCTCAACTATCTCTAGAGGTGTTATTTAAAAGGGTAAAGATAATAAAAGACCTTTACCCATACAAGAATTTTGGGGAAATTAGGCAAGGCGATAGTATTTATTCGACAACATTCTCCTGTATTGATCTTTGGTCAGATGCTACTGCGAGAAGTTCTTCTAGAATATCCCAAGCTGCCGCACATTCACGAGAAGAATCACCCTTAGTTTTACAAATTGTTCTTGCTTCTTCCCGTGCAACTTCTATTTCGTCTTCAATAAAGATACGTTTTGGATTTTCAAACAAATCACTTTTTCTGAGAATATCGGTAATTGAGATGATTCCTAATAGTTTACCTTTAATTACGGGAGCGCGACGGATGCCTGTATTGGCAAATAAGCGGGCTACATACTCCACACCAAGCTCAGGATTGACAACAATACAAGGCTTGGTCATAATTTCATAAACTCGCACTTTTTTGGAGTCTTTACCGTAAGCAGCAACTTTATAAACAATATCAGTTTCAGTTATCATGCCATAGGGGTCATTTTCTGTGCGAGGTTCAACAATTAAAGATCGCAAACCTTTATATTTCATTAGATCTACAGCTTCTGCTACGGTTGCAGAACCACGAATTGTTACAACTTCTGTGGTCATTATGTCTTCAGCTTTCATCATGGGTTTATCAGTTCCTATTAATAGTTGAGTTGAAATTTGTGGGTAACTTGTGAATTGTAATGAGCAAAAATCCCGTTTTAGCTTTCTCCAGATTGCTCATTATTATTATGCAAATGTAAACGATTGCTATAGCTGAATACTTACAAAAAACCTAATCTTCGTAAATTCTGGCTTCTAAAGCATTGGGAAATTCCTGACAATACATCTCAAAATAGCTTTTTGGATTTTCCACAAAGTCACTTTTTCTGAGAATATCGGTAATTGAGATGACTCCTAATAGTTTACCTTTAATTACAGGAGCGCGACGGATGCCTGTATTAGCAAATAAGCGGGCTACATACTCCACACCAAGCTCAGGATTGACGACAATACAAGGCTTGGTCATAATTTCATAAACTCGCACTTGTTTGGAGTCTTTACCATAAGCACCAACTTTATAAACAATATCAGTTTCAGTTATCATGCCATAGGGGTCATTTTCCGCGCGAGGTTCTACAATTAAAGAGTGTAAATGGCGTTCTTTCATCAGTGCTACCGCTTCTGCTACGGTTGCTGAACCCCGAATTGTTACAACTTCTGTGGTCATTATGTCTTCAGCTTTAATCATGGTTGAAATCCTGAAAGTAATGAGTATGAATTTATGTGAAAAAGATTGTAGAGACGCTCCATGGAAGGTGCAACCCAAGCATATTTAATTCTCGGAGATTGGCGTTTTACTTCACTACCGCAATGAGGATATGGAAATATATACTCTCTATGCATGGGGAAACTTCCTCAAGAATGTTAAAGTATTTTCTTCAAAGCTGTGGTGAATTTTTCATAGGGAACTACCCCGATAACTATTTCTGATAATGCACCGTTTTTAAAAAACATCACTGCGGGAATACTGCGAATACCGTATTTTTTGGCAACGCTTTGGTTTTCGCCTTCACCAACGTCTAATTTGACCACTTTTACCTGATCTTTGTATTCTTGGGCCAGTTGATCCATCAAAGGAGCAACCATCCTACAAGGTCCGCACCAAGTTGCGGTACAATCCATGACAAACAACTCTTTGGACTCTAAGAGTGATTCAAATTCTGATTTTTGGATATATTTAACAAGATTTTCATTTAGACTTTCAGAAGTAGTCATAGGTTTCTCCAGCAAAATTTAACTTGGTGATTATGTAGTTGTAAGATGGAAAATTGTCAAATAATTGAGGTTATTTGTTGAGGTAACGCAAGGCTCATAAGTGCTATAACTCTGATGCCATAGAAATTGTAATCTTTTGATTTTTCTTTTCTTTCGCATATTGTGTCATCTGGATCAAATATTTCTGCCCGATTTGGTTGATATTTCTCCAGCAGTTAAATTTTTTTGTTTGCCGTTAAATAGGATTTGGCAATTTGTAAAAACTGAGTTACTATTTCAACTGAGCGATCGCCATTATCATAGTTAAACAGTTTTGTTGGCAATAATCCGCACTATCTAGTCTACAGTCTAACACGGTCAGTCTAATCGCTTTCCTTGTTAAGCATAGGCGGGTAATCGTTAGCTTTTACTGTTAATTAACCCCCTATTTCCAACTGAAAATGAGATCAAATCAACAACCAATATTTGAGATATCATATCTACAGAGGTGATTGAATTGAGCAAAACAATGGCAAGCGAAAAATCAAAAGACTCTTATCTGTGGGAAAGACTAGACCAAGCTAGGAAAGCAAAAGCTGCTAGTGGCGGCTATGCCGGCTATGGTTCACCTGCTTTCGGTCAACAATCAGTTAATGGTGAGCTAGTAGATAATTCATCTGAACAACAGATCATTGAATTAATTCGCCGTCACCACAAGTCAGGAAAATCACTTCCACAAATTGCCGCCTGGTTAAACCAGCAAGGACATACAACTAAGCGAGGCAGTCAGTGGCAACCTGTATCAGTTAAAAGAGTCCTAGACAGGTTATATGGTAAAATGCAGAGGATCTCTGGCATGGATGAAGACTGATTTTTTGCTCCGTATACTTAGATAGGCCAGTTTAAATTTTATCCCCCATTCACCTTTCAATCATTAAACTCTTTATATGTAGGCTGTTTCATAGATTCATCCTTTACATCCCTCGTATCATAACCGAAATTTATAAAAAATGATATGTATATGACAAAAAACTTTACAAAACTTCATAAATTAACTTCATCAGCTATGGTGAACCATGCTTGATGACCCACTCATTGGCGTTCCCTGTTTAGAAGAGGCGATAGATAGGCATCCACTGGTTGTTGCGCCCCAGACCTCTCTAATTGATGTTGTGAATTTAATGAATCAGACGCGAGGTAATAGTTGTTTATTACCTGATTTTGATTTAGCAATTGGCTTTAATTCCATGGGAGGTACGCGTTCAAGTTGTATTTTAGTTATGGAAAGAACAGAACTACTGGGTATTTTCACTGAGCGAGATATTGTCAAATTGACAGCAGAGGATAGAGATTTTGCTGGTGTGAAAATAGCTGATGTGATGGTGCATCCAGTCATAACCCTGGTGGAAACCGCATTTCGGGATATCTTTGCTGCACTGTTTTTGTTTCGACGATATCGTATTCGCCATTTGGTGATCATCAATGCAGAGAAACAACTTGTGGGGATTGTCTCCCCAGAAAGTATTAGGCAAGTTTTGCGCCCCACCAACTTATTGAAAATGCGGCGGGTGTCAGAAGTAATGAACACTCAGGTAATTCATGCACCACCCACAGCCTCCGTACTCAGCTTGGCACAGATGATGGCAGAGTATCAAGTTAGTTGCATGGTGATAACGAAAAATGCTTCTGGGAATGATCCTGAATCCGGTTGGAAACCAGTAGGCATCGTTACAGAAAGAGACATAGTACAATTCCAAGCATTGGGATTAAATCTACCTCAAATTCAAGCAAGAACAGTGATGAGTACACCCTTATTTTTGCTTAGTCCAGAAGATTCCCTATGGTTTGCCCATCAAGAAATGCAGCGGAGGCGAGTGCAGCGATTAGTTGTATCCTGGGATTGGGGAGCAAAGTTAGCGATCGTAACTCAAACCAATTTGTTACGGATATTTGATCCACTGGAGATGTATGGAGTCATAGAAACATTACAGATAACTGTAGCTCAATTGGAAACAGAAAAAGCTAAATATTTCCATAGCCAAACTAACTCTACCGAACTACCTCTACAACGAGATTTAAAGCAGATGCAGAAACAACATATAGTTACTGACGAAAACTTAGATAACTTGATTGCTGCTGTGCAAAGCCGGATAGAACATTTGATGAAAAATCCTGATTTATCCACAGAATTACAGCAAATGTATTTACGTTTAGCAACAACGGATATGGAAAAAATTCGCCATTGTCTTCATAGCTAAAAAATCCTTGCTTACCGAATTTCTAGCAACAAACAAGTTGTATAACCAAATTAGCAATGTGTGTAATCAGATATTATCATGGTAGTCATTGCCAGAACCAAACCGCCATTTATCTATTAAGCGATGCCAATAATATTGTTGTTTTGGTAGTAGATTATTGACTAACAATTCTAATATGGGAGTTAGGGAAAACAAGGTAGAATACACAAATAAATTCCCATAATGTAACAGCCAATCTAACAAACTTAATAAACCAACTTGGGGAATGATTTTTGCAACTAATAGAGGATGGGATAAACCAGTTTTTACCAAAGTTTTTGTTAAAGACCCAAACTGTACAATATCTTGTAAAAAAGGTTTTAAAACAGGTGTTCCTAACAGCTGCATTTGGTCAAATACAGCCGAAAGTAAAGCATTAATTTGATGAGGGTCAATTTTCTGATTGACACCAACACTCATAGCTTTTTGAAATAGCCAAGTTACACTTAAACTTGGTTGATAGGGTTGGAGAATTGCTAAAGATTGGACAGACAATTGATCAGTTTTTAATGCTTCTGTAATTCCCAAAGTTAACCTTTGTAAATGACGTACCATAGACCCAAAACCACCAAAACTTAACGGTGATTGATTACCGCTACTATCTCCGACAAATAAAATCCGATTCCAAGGAGTTGCTAAAGGACTTTGACGATAACTAGGAAAGAAACCAAACAGTGCCCGTTGAAAATTTAATTCATTAATTTCCACACCTTGATATTCTGGTAACAGGCGTAAATATTCATCAAATAAAGTTTCTAAACTTAATCTTTGTGGTTCTGCATCCATATAGGTAAATAAATATGTAGTTCTTCCATCCTTTGCTGGAAAAGCTTCCCAAAAATATTGACATTGATTTTCCAAAGCTGTGAAAGATAATAACAAGTCGCCAGAATCATTTTTAGGAAATCCTGTCGCACAAGTTCCCACAACTAAACAAAGTGCATCTGGTTTTTTTTCTTCCCGTGCTTGTTGACTAATGGGGGAAAGATTTCCCATGGCATCTAGTAATAATTTTCCGGTAAATTGATTGTTGACTATGACTCCATTTGGGTGAACTACTGCATCACTAAATGAAGTATTTTCAAATAATTTCCCTCCAGCATTAAGAAAGCGAATTTTTAATGTTTCCAGTAAATAAATAGGATTAACACCAATATTCAAAACATCTTCTACCCATATTTCTGTGCCACCATGAAATTTAACTCGTGCGGGATTATATTCTGTGACAATAGCTTGTGCTAATTCGTCTGCTGTCAATAATTCCAAATCCCGAAAGACTTCTAACTCTTGACGAGAAATATTCCATTCCTGTTCTCTTCCACGCAAAATACCCCTTTCTAGCAATGCAACGTGCACACCCTGTACAGCTAACGCGCAAGCAATTAAAATTCCCAAAGTACCCCCGCAGATAATGACATCGAAGTTTACAGAGTCTAAATTTTCTGGATTTTCTTTAACTATGTTGGGTATAGGTGCGTTATCATTTCGCAGAGATGTTAGTATCCTGTCAGTGCGACGCAAACCGTTTAAAACATCGCCTGGGAGTTGGGAAAGAATTTCTTCAGTTAATGACATAAGGACTAATTTCAGCAATACAAGTGATTATAGACCCTAGAGCAGCAAAGTAAATGTATTTTTCAAGGAGTAGTAACCCTCTTATTTATAACCTTCATAATTCCTATTAATTTGGGGGTTGGCTAAAAATTTTAGCTTCCGTGGTTGTATCTAATCGTCATTTATATCTCTACCTAATCAACCCTGGCCAGTTTCACAAGGGTTTGTTATTGCTCATATTTATAAGTTCCCGTCCTACACCGAAATTTTCAATTTCACTCATTAGTGAATGCTAATATAAGGCCAAAAACTATAATTCTTAAATTATCTAAAAGTATTTGAAATAAAGCGATAAATCTCCTTTTTGTTTCCGTGATATGCTAAACTGTTAAATGAGTATTTTTTATCATCAACAATCAACATCTACCACAGATAAAAACCTATGCTTACCCAAGATGAAAAACAAATCAATTGGAAACCCATTATCAAGAAATTTGTTGCTGTAGTTGGTGAAAAAGGAGTAGTTCAACGCAAAGAAGAACTCCTGACTTATGAATGTGACGGTTTAACTAGCTATAAACAATGTCCGACCGTTGCAGTATTACCCCGCACCACAGAACAGGTATCAGAAATTGTCAAAATCTGCAATCAATTCTCCGTTCCTTTTATTGCTAGAGGTTCGGGAACAGGTTTATCTGGTGGTGCTTTACCAACGGAAAATTCCGTTTTAATTGTTACTTCCCTAATGCGACAAATCCTTAGCATTGATTTAGAAAATCAGCGGGCAGTTGTGCAACCAGGAGTCATTAATAGTTGGGTGACACAAGCAGTTAGTGGTGCTGGTTTTTATTTTGCCCCTGACCCTTCTAGTCAAATTATTTGTTCAATTGGTGGCAATATTGCCGAAAATTCCGGGGGAGTTCATTGTTTAAAATATGGTGTTACTACTAATCATGTTTTAGGTTTAAAACTTGTGCTTCCAGATGGGAAAATTGTTGATGTTGGCGGACAAATTTCTGAAATGCCAGGTTATGACTTAACAGGTGTATTTGTGGGTTCGGAGGGAACATTAGGAATTGCCACAGAAATCACTTTAAAGATTCTCAAAAGTGCGGAATCAATTTGTGTATTATTAGCAGATTTTACCAGTGTAGATGCTGCGGCCGCCAGTGTTTCTGATATCATCAGCGCGGGGATTATTCCCGGTGGGATGGAAATGATGGATAATATTAGTATTAATGCTGTTGAAGATGTTGTAGCTACTAATTGTTACCCCCGTGATGCTAGGGCTATTTTATTAGTAGAAATTGACGGTTTAGAAGTAGAAGTTACTGCTAATAAACAGCGTGTAACGGAAATTTGTCGTCAAAATGGGGCGCGAAATGTTACTACTGCCAGTGACCCAGAAACTAGATTAAAATTATGGAAAGGTAGAAAGGCAGCTTTTGCGGCTGCGGGTCATGTCAGCCCAGATTATTATGTGCAAGATGGGGTCATTCCTCGCACTCAATTACCTTATGTTCTTCAAGAAATTGAAAGATTAAGTCAGGAATATGGTTATACCATTGCTAATGTTTTTCATGCTGGAGATGGTAATTTACACCCATTAATTTTATTTGATAATTCTATCCATGGAGAATTGGAAAAAGTAGAAGAATTGGGAGGGGAAATTCTTAAACTGTGTGTGAAAGTAGGTGGCAGTATTTCCGGTGAACATGGTATTGGTGCTGATAAAAAATGCTATATGCCAAATATGTTTAGTGAAGCTGATTTAGAAACGATGAAATGGGTAAGACAGGTATTTAATCCCCAAGGTTTAGCCAATCCTGGGAAAATTTTCCCCACACCCCGCACTTGTGGGGAAGCGGCCAAAGCATCTATTCAACAATTCCCTGGTGTAGAAAGATTCTAAAATTTGGGGGTGAACGGCCGTTCGCCCCTACAGATTCCCTAAATATTGATATCTTTGTTGAATCCCGATGCTAAAATATAATTTTGTAGTTATATGGATATTAGCAATTTTAACTTATGTAAACGATGAGTTCTCTATTCCGAAAGTTTTTTGTACATTTTGTGTGTTGGGGATTTGTAGTTTGTTTAACAATATTTCCCATTTGGACAAGTTCTAGTCATGCTGAAAATTCTCTGGGGTTAACTACAGAAATTCGCGGAGTTTGGCTAACTAATGTTGCTAGTGGTCTATTTTATATTCCTTGGGGTATTGAGAGGGCAATAAATCAATTAGCCGCACTTAATTTCAATACTATTTATCCCGTGGTCTGGAATCGAGGCTACACATTTTACAAAAGTCCTTTGGCGAAACAAATTACAGGTTTAGATACTGAACCTTTATTGGATTTAGTTCATCGGAAAAATGACTTTTTAGCCAAGGTAGTCAAATTAGCAAGAAATCAAAATTTGACCGTTATTCCCTGGTTTGAATATGGGTTAATGACTCCTCCTAATTCGTCTTTAGCTAGACTACATCCAAGTTGGTTAACTATAGGACAGCAAGGTGTAGAATCTATATCAGATAATTTATTAGAAGATATGATTAATGGGGTTTATAATCAAGCTTGGTTAAATCCTTTACATCCTCAAGTCCAGAATTTCATCCGAGGTTTAATTTTGGAAGTTGTTAAAAATTATCACGTAGATGGTATTCAAATTGATGATCATTTTGGGATGCCTGTACAATTTGGTTATGATCCTTTTACTGTCAAACTTTATCAACAAGAACATCAAGGAAAAAAGCCGCCGACTAATCCTTTGGATAAGGAATGGATGCGTTGGCGGGCTAATAAAATTACTGCTTTTATGGCAAGTATATCTAAAGCGGTAAAGGTAATTAAACCTTATGCAAAAATATCTCTTTCTCCTAATTCCCAATATTTTGCTTATAAATATTATTTACAAGATTGGGAAAGTTGGATTAAGGAGGATTTGATTGATGAGTTGATTTTACAAGTCTATCGTAGCGATAGAAACTCTTTTGTGAGGGAAATATCTAAACCTGCGATAAAATTGGCCATGAGTAAAATTCCCGTCGCTATTGGCATATCAACAGGAAGTTTATTAAAACCTGTAGATATTGATACAATTAAAGAACAGATAGAAATAGTCCGTAATCAAAATTTATTTGGTTTCTCTTTTTTCTATTGGGAAAGTTTATGGGGGTATATTGCCCCAGAATCACCCTATCAGCGTCGTCGGGCTTTTTTGGAAATGTTTAATAATCAAGCCGTTAGACCATTAAAATTAAACAAGGGATAGTGCAATTATAGGATTTACCAAGAAGCATGAGGTACAGAGTTTTTTAGTTTTAGGAAATAGGGAACAGTAAATAAATTAGGGTGTATCTTATGAAACTGAGAAAGGCTATATCATCTGTTAAATCTAAATATAGGGTTTTAAATTTTACATTCCAATGGATTTTGGTAACTTTTTTGGGATTTTTATCTAGTTTGTTGATGATTGAAATTAGTGAGAAACCAGATATGAGTATAATGGAAGCTGCTATGGGTAGTTTAGCGATCGCCATTCCCCAAAGTTATCTTCTCAGAAAAGTCATTTCTCCAGTAAAATGGGTATTATCTACCCTGATTCCTTGGGTAATTATTACGGGAATTGGTATTGGTGTTTTAGGGTGGACAGTCACTACTGCTAATTTTTTACCGATGAGAATTATTAGCGGAATCGTTATTGGTGGTGTTGGTGGTTTATTAATTGGAATATGTCAATGGTGGTTAGCTATTCCGCCATCATTTTCTTCGGCATGGAAATGGTTATTTGTTAATATTATGAGTTGGATTGTATCTGTACCCATTGGTTCAAGCATGGGGTTATTTTTGCACAAAATTACTAATGTATTTTTATCGGAAGTGGTAGGATTAGCTATTACCTGGTTATTGGTGGCAATATTTACAGGAATTGCGGCTGTAAGAATTATTGAAGATTTATAGGTGTTGCTGATTTTGGGGATGAAAACAATATTGCATATATTCAAACCCCTTGTAGAGATGTTCCTCATGTAGGGATTCTCGGTTCTACACACAAAAAACATCCCGCATTTATGCAATGCCGATTTATAATATACTAAGAGGATGTTTGAAAAGTTATTCTAATATAAATTGACCCGTCTGGTAAATCTCTCTCTTCCCTGTAGGGAATTGATAGGGGGTTAGGTTTTAAAAATTATTGGTTTCAATACTTTTCAAACAACCTCTAAGATGATTAATTATTAAATGAAAAATTGTGATGACTCTACCAAATTGGATTACTTTTTCTCGATTGCTAGGAATACCTTTTTTACTTTACGGTTTATATAATCCCACCAATCAAGCAAGATGGATTTGTTTAACCATATTTTTAATTGCTGCATTAACTGATTGGTTAGATGGATATTTAGCTAGAAAATTGAACCAAATTAGTGAGTTAGGTAAGTTTCTTGATCCTTTAGTAGATAAATTATTGGTACTTGCACCATTATTAGTATTAGTAGAATTAGGAAAAATCCCAGCTTGGGCAGTTTTTGTAATTTTAGCACGGGAATTAGCGATCGCAGGTTGGCGTGTTAATCAAACTACTATTAGCGGTGCAAATATTTGGGGAAAACTGAAAACAATTAGTCAAATTATCGCTATATCTTTATTAATTGCACCTTTATCACCAAATTGGCAACCTCCGGTTTTAATTGCTTTTTGGTTATCTGTAATATTAACAGTCGTTTCCGGGATTATTTATTTAATTCCGCAAAAGGTCACTGATTAACAAAGAAAAAGTTATTTTTAATCTTGATTAACTAAAAAATCAGGATCAAGAATTTGAGAAATACTATAAGGATTTTCACCTGGGAAAATCCTATCAGGTAAATTAGTCTCCTGAATTGCTAAATCTATACCATCTTGATAAGCAGAAATCATTGCTTCTGACAGATATGATTTGAGACTGGGGTTTTCTTCTAGATGTTCTTTGATACGACGACGTTGTTCTCTAATAGTTGCTTTCCAACTATTACTACGTTTATCGTTTTGATACTGCCATTTTAATAAATGGCCAATTAAAATACCCAGTCTGTTTCTTAATTCTTGTTTTTCTCTTTTACCCAAAGATTCAATTTCTTCTATTAAGTTTAAAACATCAATTTGATTTGTTTGACCTTGTTTTAAAAGTTGTACTTGTTCTAATGTCCAGGCATAAAAATCTGTTTCATAGAGTTGTGATTTCATAATTTTTATTTCTCCTATAATTACACAGGCGATCGCCTTATAGCTTTGGTTAAATAAATTACCAATCAATCCACTATTTTATAAAATAATTTTCATCTAACAATTGTTCAAGAGTATAGGGACATTCTTCAGGAAAATCAACTTTAAAATTAGTTTTGATTTTAACTTGTTTTAAAGACTTCTTATAAATATTATTGATTTCCTGTTGAAGATAATTATATAATTTTTTGGTTAGTCTACCTTCAATCTGATCTCTAAAATTTACCACTTCTGATTGCCAGTGATAAACATTATTTTCATACTCAGCAGTCCAATATTGTAATAATAATAGATGTTTAATAATTTGCATTAATAAACTACTAATAGCATTTTTCTTTTCGCTACCCAAGTCGTCTAACTCCTCAATTAAATGTTCTAAATCTAATTCGTTAAATTTCTTTTGTTTTAAAAGATTAATAGTTTCTAATAACCATTGTTGGTCATCAGTTTCGTAAAGTTGTTTTAAATTAATTATTAATGTCATAAATTTTACCTTAAGTATCACTTAAATTCCTTGATATTATTACCATAGCAGTATACAGATGAGATACATTATAAGCATCCTCCTCGCTTGCGGGGAGAGGTTTTTGTATTTCACTCAACTGAGAACCGCTATATCATCAATGAGTGAGGAATCAGAATCAGGATTTATTTAGATTATAAGATTAACAAGATTAAATATCACTTAACTATTATTTAATCCTGTACATCCTGAGATCCTAGACATCCTGATTCGGATTATTACTTACCAAACACAGTAGTTAGAGAACGGGCGATATTTTTCGGTTGCATGGCATCCATCGCGGCAGTTGGTTCATAACCACAATGTACCATACAATCAGCACATTTAGGATTACCACTAGCGCGGCCATACTGACTCCAATCAGTTTCATCTAACAGTTCTTGGAATGTTTGATAATAGCCTTCATTTAATAAATAACAGGGTTTTTGCCAACCTAAAACACTGTAACTAGGACTACCCCAAGGAGTACATTCATAGTCTTTTTCACCAATGAGAAAATCTAAGAATAAGGGGTTATGATTAAAGTTCCAGTTTTTCTTTCCAGATGTGTACGGTACAAGAATTTCTCTAAATAAAGCGCGGGTTTGTTCTCGTTGCAGAAAATGATCTTGATCTGGGGCCCATTCATAACTGTAACCAGGAGAAATCATCATCCCGTCAGTTCCCAAGGTTTCCAGAAAATCAAAAAATTCCTGCATTTCTTGAATATCACAACCTTCAAAAATAGTTGTGTTGGTAGCAACCCGAAAACCCTTAGATTTAGCGGTACGAATTGCTTGCACAGCAATATCAAAAACTCCTTTTCTGTCTACACATTTATCATGCCATTCGCGCATTCCATCTAAATGAACGCTAAATGTTAGATAGGGAGAAGGTTTAAACTTATCGAGACTTTTTTCCAGTAATAAACCATTTGTGCACAAGTAAATATATTTCTTGCGTTCAATTAAACCCTGAACAATTTCACCTATTTGGGGATGTAATAAGGGTTCTCCTCCTGGAATAGAAACCACAGGTGCACCACATTCTTCCACTGCTGCAAAACAATGTTCTGGGGTCAGATTTTGTTTGAGAATTTCTGTAGGATGTTGGATTTTTCCACAACCTGTACAAGCTAAATTACACCGAAATAGGGGCTCTAACATTAATACTAGGGGAAAGCGTTTTCGCCCTAATAAACGTTGGGTAACTAAATATTTGCCAATATCAATTGCTTGTTGTAAATTAATCGCCATTTAATCATTCTCCTCTTTTAATTACACCACACCGTAAGGCGGAAGTCAAAAACCAAAAATCAAAAGTGCTAGGTAAAATCAATCAATAACATCTGTATAACATCTGTCATTTATCTACATAACCATTGGTCATAAACCAATCTACAGCATCCTTGAGGGCTATATTCAGGGGGGACTGAGGTAGACCTAATTCGCGGATAGCCTTAGAAGCATCATAATACATTGGTTGCTGTGCCATGCGAACACCATCTAGGGGAACTGTGGGAGTTTTTCCTAGGGGGGCGAGGATTTTTTCCTCTATCCAAGCTACAGTAAGAGGTATCCAAGCTGGTATGGATGTTTGCGGTATGGGTAAATTGGTGATTTGGCCTAGTTGTTCTAAAAGTTGTTTGAGGGTAAGATTTTGATTACCGAGAATATAGCGATCGCCTGATGTGCCTTTTTCTAAAGCTAATAAATGTCCTGTAGCTACATCTCGCACATCAATAAAATTTAACCCCGTATCCACATAAGCCGGCATCTGTCGCCGTAAAAACCGCAGTATAATATCCCCTGTTGGTGTAGGTTTAATATCAAAAGCACCAATAGGACTACTAGGATTTACTATCACAATATCCTGTCCTCTGTTTGCAGCTTCTATTGCTACTTGTTCAGCTAGGAATTTAGATTTTTTGTAGTCTCCTACTAACTTTTCTATAGGACTTTGATGGGTTTCATCCACAATTTCCCCAGGTTTTCCCACACCAATAGCCGCCACAGAACTGGTATAAACTATTCTTTGAATCCCCGCTTTTTTGGCTGCGGCTAAAATATTGCGCGTTCCTTCTACATTGTTCCAATATAACAAATCTCGGTCTTTTTGCCATAGTGAATAATGGGCAGCAACATGAAATAAATATTCACAACCCTGCATCTGTTCCCAAATATTCGGGTCTTTTAAATCACCTTTAACAATATCTATTGCTAAACCATCTAAATTGCCTAAATTACTATTCCCACGCACCAATGCTGTAACTTGGTATTTTGATTGTAATAGCGATCGCACCAAATGAGACCCAATAAACCCCGTACCACCAGTCACAAAAGCCCGCATTTAATAACCTCTTACTCCTTAACACCTAAGTTTTAACTTAACGCAAAAACTCATCTCGTAACCAACTCAAGTTCCTTGCTAATAGCAAAATTCCTCTCAAGATGACCAAGGACTAAGAAAACTGACTATAGCAGCACTTGGGTGAAATATATCATTAGCCCCCTCCTCGCTTGCGGGGAGGGGGTTGGATGCCCGCCTGTACCTTATAACACCAGAAACCGCTATATTAAGGTAACTGTGATAATAAGCTTTTCATTTCAGCAGTAGATAACATTTTTTGAGCATCGGTAATCATACTTTGACCCCAAAAATGCTTTTTCATCACATAAAAATCAGCAAAGTTTTTGTTTAATTTTAATGCAGTTTCCGCTAATTGATACGCCTGTTGTTGTTCTCCTTTAACATACAAAGCTACAGCTAAAGCTAAAAGAGATTCCGCAGATTGACTATTAATTTTTATGGCTTGTTGCCATTGTTGAATCGCTGTTTCTTTATCTCCCTGTTCATATTTGATAAAAGCGATATTATTAATAGCTGCTAAGTGCTTGATATTTGGAGCAACCGCTGGATGATCAGACATAGGGGTGATGTAGTTTCCTAGTGGATGATAATTAATACATTGACTGCGGTAAACATCCGTAAAAGTTTTCAGCACGTTGATTTAACCCCCCGAACCGCAAAACGACTAATTAATGTTTGTAAAATCAAAAGTTTCAAAATGATTTTCGTAGAATGCCACCAGAACAGGAGTTTGTGTTTGAACAAAGAACATTTAACTTAGCAATTTCTTTCTGCTTTGTTGGTGATATTGGTTATGATCCAGATGATAAATAAGCCGTTAATTATATGGCTAAATTGTAAGTAGGTTTGTAAAATAAAACTAAATTATGTAAAGAAAAGTAAACAAGCACTATAAATTATAGTAATTTAAAAGTATAAAAATTTATACTCCGGGAATAGTAGTTGAGAGGACTTACATACAAACTAATTCATGAATTGCCCCTACTTTCCTTCTATTGTAAATAAGTTCTAGATTTTATCTCATTTCCTATCCCCAATCTTCAATCCCTGTGTTAGATTGGGCATACTTGATATATATTTTTTCCCTTGACACAGTTGTCACTATGGTAATTACAAAAAGTAAGCTGGTTTTAGGTGCTACGGTAGTAACTCTGTCCACAATTGCTGCTACTGGTTTAGGCATACACTCGATTGGTAAGGCTTCATTTAAGGATAGTCATAAGGATTTAATAGATGAAGTTTGGCAGATTGTCTATTACCGTTATGTAGATGGCACTTTTAACCAAGTAGATTGGCAAGCTGTGCGGAAAGAATATCTAAGTAAGTCCTATGCTAATGATAAGGAAGCATACAAATCTATCCGGGAAATGCTTAAAAAGCTAGAAGATCCCTACACCCGGTTTATGGATCCTGAAGAATTTAAAAATATGCAAGTTGATACCTCCGGCGAACTTACAGGTATTGGTATCACTATCAGTCAAGACGAAAAAACTAAAGAATTGGTTGTGATTGCCCCTATCGAGGACACACCAGCATTTAAAGCGGGTATTTTAGCTAAAGATGTAATTCTGGAGATTGATGGCAAAAGCACCAAAGGAATGGATACTAATGATGCAGTATCCCTGATTCGTGGTGAATCAGGAACAAAGGTGAAGTTAACAATTCTCCGTAATGGCCTTCAAAAACAGTTCAACATCCAAAGAGCTAGAATTGAAATTCATCCTGTCCGCTTTTCACAAAAGAAAACTCCATCTGGTAACATTGGCTATATTCGCTTAAATCAATTTAGTGCCAATGCCAGCAAGGAAATGAAGGATGCTATTAAAAATTTAGAAGGTGCACAGGTTTCTGGCTATATATTGGATTTGCGTGGCAATCCGGGCGGGTTACTATACGCCAGTGTAGAAATAGCACAGATGTGGATGAATAAGGGTACAATTGTTTCTACTATTGATCGTCAAGGTATGCAAGATCAACAAGTCGCTAATGGCTCAGCTTTAACTAACAAGCCCTTAGTGATATTAGTAGATAAAGGGTCCGCTAGTGCTAGTGAAATCCTGTCTGGGGCATTACAAGATAATAAACGAGCGATTTTAGTCGGAAATCAGACTTTTGGGAAGGGTTTGGTTCAGTCCGTACAACCTTTAAAATCCGGTGCTGGTATGGCTGTAACTATTGCTAAATATCATACTCCTAGCGGAAAAGACATTAATAAACATGGGATTGATCCCGATGTCAAGGTAAAATTAACTGATGCCCAACGTCAAGAGTTATGGTTGCGTGGACGGGATAAACTAGCAACTATGGAGGACCCTGAATTTGCTAAAGGTCTAGAAGTATTAGGTAAACAAGCTGTTGATAATACTAATACAACCAAGAAAAATTAAATAAGGTTGTTGAGTGCTGCCGGCTATAAATTTAATTGCTGTATTCCCAGCAATGTAAGTTAATATGACTATTTGCCACTACAACCGCAGAGGCAAAATTTTCTGCTGGTGTTAATTCTGTTAAAGTCCAATTTCCCGAAACTAATAATTGACTGGGTTGATTTGGTTTTATACTAATTTCAATTTCTTCTAATTGAACTAAACCATCTCCTGTGGCTTTTAAATATGCTTCTTTGCAAGTCCAATAACGAAAAAATATTTGTTGTTGTTCTCGGGGCGAAACTAGGCATAGGTGTTCATATTCTCTTAGTGAGAAGAAGCGTTTAGCCAAACTTTCTAAGTCAGAGATAGCGCGAAAATGTTCTAAATCCACCCCGATTTGATGTTGATAACTTAGCCCCAATAAAGCTAAATTTTGCGAGTGAGATAAATTAAATAATAATCCGCTATCCGCGAATTTAGCTGATAATAAAGGCTTACCACGGGCTTGATAGGTAAATTCTACTTGTTTGGGGTCAATGCCTAAATATTGCCCCAAGATGGCGCGAATAGTGCCACGTCCAGCAATAAATCTTTGCCGATGTTCAGGAAAATAAAACCTTTCGGCACGATTAATTTCATCACTGGATAAAGTTGCTTGCAAGGCTTGTAATTGTGATTCTGATTGATGGAGATTAATTCGCCAAATATGTACATCATCAGATGATAAAATTAGATATTTGGGTGCAGGTAGCCATTTATAATTAAACACTGTTGCCAATAATTAAACTCTACTTTTTCCTAGAAAAACATTTTCAATTTTTTGGCTATCTCTTGTTTTTATCCATTGTAAAATGCGATTCCAAGCCCACCATTGATCAGGATCTTGATATTGATTTTGACATTTTTTGCTACTTATGTAACCAACATGACCACCATAGCGGGTGAGTAGTAAATCTATATCAGAATTTTTACTAGCAGCCATTTCTAAGTCGGGAATAATAGTAGGATCGAATAAGGGATCATCGGCGGCATATAAAATTAAGGTAGGTTTGGATAGTTGAGGTAATAATTCTAATCCACTGCTGGCTTGATAGTAGTCGCTGACAGTGGCAAAACCTAAACGTTCAATTACCAGTTCTTCGTCAAATCCCCAGATGCTATTAGCCCTGGTAATGGCTTCTGGTTGAATAGATTCAGGATAAGCTGCATGAATTTTCCGGGCGAGTTTTTTCAATTCCTGGGCAATACGGGACTCAACATATCTACCGAAAGGGTGTGTAACTAAGTAGGTAAGCGATCGCCAGGAATCCAAACTCGGACAAATCACCGCCCCACCAGCAATATTAATATCGTCAGGCGCTAAATCTGTAGCCGCTTTCATGCCCCACAGTGCCAATTGTCCTCCTAAAGAATAGCCTGTAAACCAAAATGGTGAAGGACAACCCATTTTTGCAGACCCTTGGGCAATTCTGACAAAATCTTCCCCTTCATACAAACCGTCAGAGGTCAATGTTGGTGATAATTCTGCGGTTTTGCCATGGGCACGCCAATCAAATAACACCACAGCATAACCCTGGGCGTAAGCTTTGCGCCCCAAAATTCGCAAAAACCACTGCTGATCTAGTTCCCCCGTAATGCCATAAGTACCAACAATTGTACCATGGGCATTGGGGGGGATGGCGACCTGACCGAAAATTGGCACACCCTGACCACCTGTGAAGATGACTTCGTGATATTTTGGTTCTGGATGAGTAGTTTTACTTTGCCAATCCCGACCAGCCCACAAAGCTGTATAAGTTGTCATGGTCACGCCATTTTGCAGAAAATAGGGCGGTAAATACTCGTATTTATACATAAGAAAGTATAGCTAATTTCACAATCATTTAATTTTAATATTTATATTAGATTTAAAATATTTTTTATAATTGAGATGGTAATCTTTGTATATATCAAAGGTTCTATTTATCCCTAAATAAAGTAGTCATAATTTTTTAAGAATGCCGAGGATTCTTGTCATAGACGATGACCCAGCGATTTCAGAACTTGTTGCCGTCAACTTGGAAATGGCGGGCTATGATGTTAGTCAAGCTGAAGACGGCATCAAAGGTCAAGCGCTGGCTCTCCAGCTACAACCCGATTTAATCATGCTCGATCTGATGCTACCTAGAGTAGACGGGTTTACAGTTTGTCAACGCTTACGTCGGGATGAACGCACTGCGGAAATTCCTGTACTGATGTTGACTGCTTTAAGCCAAACTCAGGATAAGGTAGAAGGGTTTAATTCTGGTGCAGATGACTATCTTACTAAACCCTTTGAGGTAGAAGAATTATTGGCACGAGTGCGGGCTTTGTTGCGACGTACTGACCGGATTCCCCAAGCTGCAAAACATAGTGAAATTCTTAACTATGGACCGTTAACCCTAGTTCCCGAAAGATTTGAGGCGATTTGGTTCAAAGCAACGGTGAAACTGACTCATCTAGAGTTTGAATTACTTCACTGTCTGCTACAACGTCATGGTCAAACCGTTTCTCCTAGCGAAATCCTCAGAGAAGTTTGGGGTTATGATCCTGATGATGACATTGAAACCATTCGGGTACATATTCGCCACTTGAGAACTAAACTCGAACCCGATCCTCGTCATCCGCGCTATATTAAAACTGTCTATGGTGCGGGATATTGTCTAGAATTGCCTAGTGTACCTCCTGCGAATGAGGAGGCGATCGCCACAATCTTTGAGTGAACTCTGATTAAATCCCCCTAGTCCAGGGGTATGGACAGAACTCCATCCCCTGCCCCTTTTCAGGCTATAAAAACAAAAAACCGGGAAACAGTAAAGCCACCCGGGTTATTTATTGATCAGTATAGCCTAGCTATACCTATTTATGATCATTGACTGCTCAAAAGGATTTAATAAATTAAACCTTAGCAGCCGCTTTCATTACCAATTCACCTTTAGCATACTTAGCAGCAAAGTCTTCTAAAGAAACTTGTTTGATCTTGCTTGCATTGCCAGCAGTGCCAAACTGTTCATAACGATCAGCACAAACCTTTTGCATATATTTAATGGAAGGTTTGAGGAAATGACGAGGATCAAATTCTTTAGGATTAGCTGCTAAAGCTTCACGCACAGCCGCAGTAATAGCCAAACGGTTGTCAGTGTCAATATTTACCTTACGTACACCGCTCTTAATACCTTTTTGGATTTCTTCTACGGGTACACCGTAGGTTTCAGGAATAGCACCACCAAACTCGTTAATTAACGCAATCAAATCTTCGGGTACAGAAGAAGAACCGTGCATTACCAAGTGGGTGTTAGGTAGGCGGCTGTGAATTTCTTCAATGCGGCTGATAGCCAAAATTTCACCTGTAGGCTTACGGGTGAACTTGTAAGCACCGTGGCTAGTACCAATAGCAACGGCCAAAGCATCTACTTGGGTTGCTTCTACGAAGCTAACAGCCTCATCAGGATCGGTTAACAATTGAGAATGGTCAAGAGTACCTTCAAAACCGTGACCATCTTCTGCTTCACCAGCACCGGTTTCTAAAGAACCCAAACAACCTAATTCACCTTCAACGCTTACACCTAAAGAGTGAGCAACGTTAACAACTTCGCTAGTCACTCTAACATTGTATTCAAAGCTTGCAGGAGTTTTAGCATCAGCTTCTAAAGAACCATCCATCATCACGCTGGTGAAGTTGTTCTTAATAGCTGAGTAGCAGGTAGAAGGGGCATTACCATGATCTTGGTGCATGACAATGGGAATCTGAGGATAGGTTTCTACCGCAGCCAAAATCAGGTGGCGTAAGAAATTTTCCCCAGCATAATTACGAGCACCGCGAGAAGCTTGTAAAATTACGGGGCTATCTGTTTCCGCTGCCGCTTTCATGATGGCTTGAATCTGCTCTAAGTTATTGACGTTGAAGGCGGGAATGCCATAACCGTTTTCAGCAGCGTGATCTAAAAGCAGCCGCATAGGTACAAGTGCCATATATAATCCTCCTAATTTGGGTATTTAGCTAGTCAGTTTAATAGAAGCGTAATTCTTATTTTAATGTAATTTTTACGCTAATCTTAATATTTTTTTCAACTTACAGAAAATTATAACTAGTAGCGAACTAGTAGCGATCGCTTTTGTTAAGAAACTTTATCGCCTGATCTTCTGAGTGTAATACCTATGTGTAGTTTTAACCAGGTTTACACCATAAGGAAAGTTGTAAGATAGATAGAGTAACATCGCTTTTCATTCACACACCACAAGCAATGACATCAACTCTGCTAAAATTTCCGCGTCTTAATGCACCCACGCTGCACCATCTATCCAATGGCTTAACTATTATTGCTGAACAAATGCCAATAGATGCGGTTAATCTTAACCTATGGGTGAAAACAGGTTCAGCGATGGAGTCCGATGATATTAATGGTATGGCTCATTTTTTAGAACATATTGTTTTTAAAGGTACACAGAAACTAATTAGTGGTGAATTTGAGCGGCGGATTGAAGAGCGCGGTGCTATTACTAATGCTGCTACTAGCCAAGACTATACTCATTATTATATTACCACTGCACCTAAAGATTTTGCTGAGTTAGCACCTTTACAAATAGATGTTGTTTGTAATCCCAGTATTCCTGATGAAGCTTTTGACAGAGAACGTCTGGTAGTTTTAGAAGAAATCAGGCGTTCTGAGGACAATCCGCGACGACGGATTTATCGTCACATTATGGAAACTGCTTTTGATTATTTACCCTATCGTCGTCCTGTACTAGGACCAGAAGCAGTTATTTCTCAAGTGCAACCGCAACAAATGCGAGATTTTCATAATCATTGGTATCAACCCCAGTCAATGACAGCAGTAGCAGTGGGCAATTTACCAGTAGAAGAATTAATAGAAATTATTGCCCAGGAATTTAGTAAAAATCATCCACAAACAAGTAAACAAATCACACAAACAAGGGTTATTCCTGAACCTGTATTTACACAAATAGCCCGCCGGGAAGTAGTGGATGAAAGTCTACAACAGGCAAGATTAGTAATGATTTGGCGAGTTCCTGGGTTAATGGAATTAAATGAAACCTATGCACTTGATGTTGTGGCGGGAATTTTAGTCCATGGGAGAACATCTAGATTGGTGCAGGATTTGCGGGAAGAACGGGGATTAGTATCTTCTATTTCCGTGAGCAATATGAGTAATTTACTGCAAGGTGTGTTTTCGATTTCTGCTAAATGTGATGTAGGAAATTTAGCTGCCGTAGAGTCAGCTATTATAGAACATTTGGGCAAATTACAAACGGAATTGATCAAAGAATCAGAAATTGAGCGTGTGCGTCGGCGTGTAACAAACCGTTTTATATTCGGGAATGAAACTCCAAGCGATCGCTCTGGATTATATGGTTATTATCACACATTAATTGGTGATTTAGAACCAGCTTTTAATTATCCCCAATATATTCAAGGACAACAAGCAACGGATTTAATGCAAGCAGCAAAATATTATCTTCCCAGCGATGCTTATGGTATCGTCATCATCAAACCGATTTAGGTTGACTAAATGACTGGTAAAAATCTTGTTTGTCCAGACAGGGAACAGGGATTAGGATTCCGCCCAATTTTTCGCCCAAGTTAGAGTTTTGTGAACTTCTGCCGGGGTTGCTGCTTCACAATAAAGGCGTAAAACTGGTTCAGTACCACTAAATCTAATCATTAACCAACTTTGATCAGCTAAACGGAATTTATAACCATCAATTGTTTGACAAGCGATGACTGGTTTAGCTGCTATTTCTGTTAAAGATTGGGTTTGTAACTGTTGTAATAGTCGGCCTGTGACCTCCATACTGGGTAAAGGTAAATCAATCCGATCATAGCTGGATAAAAAACCAGTTTGTTGTTGTAAATAGTGATAATATTCACCTAAATCTAAACCAGATTCTACCACTGCTTCTAATAAATAAAGTGCAGAAAGTAGGGCATCACGTTCGGGGATATGGCTACCATAACCAATGCCACCGGATTCCTCACCACCTAACAATACCTGTATTGCTAACATTCGGTCAGCAATGTATTTATAACCTATGGGTGTTTCATAGATAGAAAGGTTATGTAATGCGGCTACACGGGGTATTAAGTCCGATCCGCTCACAGTTTTGACGATTTCGCCCTGAAAGTTCCGCCGACGGGTTAAATGGTCAATTAAGATGGGAATTAAAATTTGGGAGCTGAGGAAATTAGCATTTTGATCGACTGCGGCAATGCGATCGCAATCGCCATCAAATACTAAACCCACCGTTAAACCCGTTTTATTAGTTTTTCCATGGGTTTTGATCACAGTAAATAGTCGAGAAAGATACTTTGGTAAAGGTTCAGGTGCGCCACCTTCAAATAAAGGATCACGTGCGGTATTTATTTCCTTAACTTCTGCCCCTAATAATCTAGCCAAACCTCCAGATGCTGCCCCATGCATCACATCTACAAATATAGTTAACTTGTCAGCAGCGATGACTTTTTTAATTTTGTTAATATCAACTTTTGCGGCTAATGCTTGACAATAGCTAGGCCAAGGATCAAAGGTATTTTCCTGGCCTGGAGTTGTTACAGATACAACTTTTTGTGATAATAAAGCCTCAATCTCTTGTGTAACTTCCGGTGGCACTGAACCCCCGAAAGCACTTTTAACTTTTAATCCTAAATAAATTCCCGGATTATGACTAGCTGTCACCACCAGTGCCCCCAAAGTTTTGCGTTCTTTGGCCGCCCAGCTATAAGCCGGAGTTGGGGCAAAACTTTGACTAAACAGGACATCAAAACCCGCGGAGGTGACGGCATTAGCTACCACACGGGCAAAATCTTCCGCCATAAATCGGCGATCATAACCGACAATAATTGTCCGGCTACCTACTTGGGAATAGTAAGTATTATATAAAACTTTGGCTGCTACAGTTGCCGCTAAGGCCAGGCGTTCAAAGGTAAATTCCTCACCTATTACACCTCTCCAGCCATCTGTACCAAACTTGATTGGGTTAGTTACAACTGGCATAAAAATATCCTAATTTTCTCTGTTAAGGATTTTATCATTTATGTGGGTAATTGTTGATGATTGTACGGGCGAACTGCCTTTCGCCCCCATCTCTTCTCTGTCACCTTTGACTTAATAAGGAAATCGCCATTGGTAAAATCAGATGTTCTTGGACTTGAATTCTCGCGTGTAGTGTTTCTGATGTATCATCTGGTAGCACTGGTACGGCTGCTTGGATTAAAATTTCCCCACTATCAACTTCTAAGGAAACAAGATGTACTGTACACCCAGTAATTTTGACTTTCGCTGCTAAAGCTTGTTCTACGGCTTGCACTCCCTTAAAACTTGGTAATAAACTGGGATGAATATTAATCATCCGATGGGGAAAAGCTTCAATTAGCACTTGTGTAACTAATCGCATCCATCCGGCCATCACTACGAATTGCACATCATATTCTTTTAATGTTTGTACAATTTGATGATCAAACTTTTCTCGATTTTTGTACTGACGATGATTTAATAGTACAGTTTCTACACCCCACTTTTTAGCCCTAGCTGCGGCCTTAGCTGTCGGGTTGTTGTACACTAAAACTTGAATTTGGGCGTTTATTTTTCTATCAGCGATCGCTTGGGCAATTACTTCAAAATTACTCCCATTTCCTGAAGCCATAATCCCCAATTTCAACGGCTGAGGTGATGAAATCTGATAACTATAAACATCTGGAGAAATGAGACTAGAAATTCTATTTATTAGCGAATCATCAATCATAAACAACGACTAGTACCCAATTAATGGTTATGAAAATCTCTCGTTCTACTCAAATTATACCCCTAGACAATGATACATTTGCAGCTTGGATATTTCTCTCACCGGTCCTAATTTTATTAGGTTTGTTTATAATTTGGCCAATTGTCTATTTGTTTTATCTCAGTTTTACTTCTGGTAGTTTCACTTCTGGCGGTATTTATTGGGTAGGTTTAAAAAACTATTGGCGTTTGTTGCAAAATGCAGATTTTTGGCAAGTTATTTTTAATACTGTTTATTTTACCGTCGGTACTATTGTCCCCAGTTTAATAATTTCACTGGGATTAGCGGTATTATTAAATCGTTCTATTCCTCTGAGGGGAATTTTACGCACTGCTTATTTTCTTCCCTCTATTATCTCTGTTGTCGCTGCCGGTTTAGGTTTTCGTTGGTTATTTCAAGATACCGGACCAGTTAATGATTTTTTAAGCATCTTTAGTATTGGTAAAGTTTCCTGGTTAGCAGATACTTTCTGGGCAATGCCAGTGATTATTTTATTCAGTATTTGGAAACAAATTGGCTTTAATATGGTAGTTTTTTTAGCGGGTTTACAAGCAATTTCCCCTAGTCTTTATGAAGCTGCGGAATTGGACGGGGCTAATGATTGGCAACAATTTCGCCATATTACTTTACCAGGACTCAGACCAACATTAATATTTGCTGCGGTTACAACTGCCATTTTTACATTGCGCAGTTTTGAATCGGTTTATATTCTGACCGGTGGTGGTCCTTTAAATTCAACTAATTTGTTAGTTTACTATACATATCAAGAAGCTTTTGGACAATTTGATTTTGGTTATGCAGCAGGGGCAGCTACCATACTTTTAGCTGTGACTTTATTATTAGTTTATTTGCAGTTCAAAATTTGGGGAGATGAATGATTAATTTGTATGGAATTAAGCATCTTCTGGAAATACCCATTTAGGCGGTTCTGACATTTTTTTTCGCAATCTTTCTTCAGCCATTTCTAACATTTTATCTAGGGAAGTTTCTTCAATAAATTTTGCAGTTGCTTCTCTAAATTCAATGTTGGGACATTTATCACCTAAAATACAACCGTTAATACAAGCTTCAGCACAGTTAATTTTTTGTTCCACAGTTCATTCCTCTCTGGTTTGGATGTTTGGATTCTGCATCAGCATTTTACCATTATTGGTAATGGGTGATTACCTAATTTTTGTCTCGAGCGTTGTGAGAAAAGTCCGGGTTAAGTTGTATAGTGTAGGCTGGGAGTTAAATATCTGGGTTTATTCCTACCTCTGGTTTCCCATAAACATGACTAATGTCCGAATTATTGGCTCATACTGGAACTATTGCCGCGATCGCTACTGCTGTTGTCCCTCAACAAGGTAGTGTAGGTATTGTACGGGTTTCTGGTGATCAGGCCATAGCGATCGCTCAAACTCTATTTTACGCCCCAGGGCGACAAGTTTGGTCAACTCACCGCATTCTTTATGGTTATATCCGCCAACCCCAAACTCAGCAAATTATTGATGAATCTTTATTATTAATTATGCAAGCTCCCCGTTCTTTTACCCGTGAAGATGTGGTAGAGTTCCATTGTCATGGGGGAATTATGGCGGTGCAACAAGTATTGCAACTATGCTTAGAAAACGGTGCAAGACTAGCCCAACCAGGAGAATTTACATTAAGAGCGTTTTTAAATGGTAGGTTAGACCTCACCCAAGCGGAAAGTATCGCCGATTTAGTAGGAGCAAAATCACCTCAAGCGGCTCAAACGGCTTTAGCTGGGTTACAAGGCAAATTAGCCCATCCTATCCGCAAATTACGAGCTAACTGTTTAGATATTTTGGCAGAAATTGAGGCCAGAATTGATTTTGAGGAAGATTTACCACCTTTAGATCAACAAAAAATTATCGCAGATATTGATCAGGTAACTGCAAAAATCAGCAAATTATTAGCCACAAAAGATCAAGGCGAATTATTACGAACTGGATTAAAAGTGGCAATTGTGGGGCAGCCAAATGTGGGAAAATCTAGTTTATTAAATGCTTGGAGTCAAAGCGATCGCGCTATTGTTACAGACTTACCAGGAACAACCCGTGATGTGGTAGAATCTCAATTGGTTGTGGGTGGTATCCCCATACAGGTACTAGATACAGCCGGAATTCGGGAAACACCAGACCAAGTAGAAAAAATAGGTGTAGAGCGATCGCGTCGTGCTGCTAGTGCCGCAGATCTGGTATTATTGACTATAGATGCCGCCCTAGGTTGGACATCAGCAGATCAAGAAATTTATCAACAGGTAAAACACCGCCCGGTAATTTTAGTCATTAATAAAATTGACCTGATTTCATCAGCACAACAAGAAAACCTCAAATCCCAAATCGAAAATCCCCAATCCAAAATTGTCACATCCGCAGCCATAAATCAAGGAATTGATAGTTTAGAAGCAGCAATTTTAGAAATCGTTCAACAGGGAAAAGTCCAAGCTGCTGATATAGATTTAGCCATTAATCAACGACAGGCAGCAGCTTTAACAAAAGCAAAAATAAATTTACAACAGGTACAAGCCACTATCACCGATCAATTACCTTTAGATTTTTGGACAATTGATTTAAGAGGAGCAATTCAAGCACTAGGACAAATCACCGGTGAGGAGGTGACAGAATCAATATTAGATAGGATTTTTAGCAGGTTCTGTATTGGCAAATAGTAGCCCAACTGGAAATTTATTTTCCCTTTTCTCATAAACCTCTTGACTTAATTCCCATAATATATGTTATAATAAAAAGGTTAACATTTTCGGGGTTATAGCTCAATTGGTAGAGCGCTTCAATGGCATTGAAGAGGTCAGCGGTTCGATTCCGCTTAACTCCATGTATTTACACTCTTAAAGCTTTTGCCCAGTTTGTACCTCATAGTTATCCAAGCTGTGTATATCAAAACAAAATGAAATTTTTTCTCAAAATTAATGATAATAAGTAAGTAGATGAGAATAAATCAAAGTAGATTAAGTAATGTAAAAAAAGAGCTGCTTTGGTAGTGAGGACTTGAGTCCCCAAATGAGGAATAAATTCCTCACTACAAACTTTGCATCCCAGAGAACAGAGTTGAAAGTCCTTACGTGTATGGTTTTTAGGTCAGTTTGCGTATACCCTTCAAATCCTTCCCAAAATTTTAGTTAGACAAACAGGTGAAATAATGAGTATATCTACCAATTCCGCAGTTACAGAATTTTGTTTTGAAGGGAGATTTATAGATTTTGTTATTAAAGATGTACATAAGCTAAAAGGCTTGTTATTATGGACTTCCGAGGGTGAATATTATATAAAATTAGCCAAGGATTTACGGAGTGGTTTTGATTTACATTTAGCTAAAGGTACTTGGTTGCAAGTTGTGGGAACAAAACAATACAACGCCAAAAAAAATCAGGTAACATTGGTAGCAGAACGAGTTATGTCCGCAAATGCCGATATGGGAATAGTTGAATGGGAAAAGCAAGTTAAGGCTAAATCAGCTAAAACCCAAACAATTTTGGTTTGTAAAAAAACAGATTGTATGAATCGCGGTGGTAAAGCTTTGTGTCAAGCTTTAGAGTTAGAGTTACGAAATAGCGGTTTAGAACATTTAGTGACTATTAAAGGTACTGGCTGCATGAAAAACTGTAAAGCTGGTCCAAATTTAGTTATGCCAGATAAAACTCGTTATAGCAAAATAAAATCTGTCCAAGTTCCAGCTTTGATAGACAAACATTTTCCTGGGGGTATAGCTTTAAAACTGCCTCTTCCCTGTTAGGAAAAGGGGTGGGGGGTTAGGTTTTTAAAATTTATTGGTTTCTTATGATACTTTTCAAACATCATCTAAGGAGTAATACACTTTAAATTACCTAAATTAACCATTTGTTCCTGAGACTGGGGAATAGTTAGCTCAAAATTACAAATACCGCCTTCATAGTCCACATTGGCTGTATATTTTCCCGGAGGAACACTGTCTAAATAAAAATCTCCTTCCTTACCAATAGGTGAGTTAATAATTTGATTATTCACAGTGATATTTAACTGACCATAGGACGGAATTACAGTTTTTCCTGATGTTTCTACCGACAAAGTACCGACAAGACTCTGAATTAGTCGCACAGGAAAAGGAACAACCGCCCCACCTCGAAAAGGTGGACTAATTACTTTTTCATTAGCATCAATTTTGTAGTTTAAAGGAATATCCTCATCTTGGATTTTCAAATTATTCCCATTATAAGGGCGCAGATTAGTAATTATTAAATTACCCTGAGAATCAGTACGTCCAATTTCCTGATTATTACTGTAACCACGCACACCCCTCACCCCTGGAACTTGTAGGAGTGCAAAGCTTTGGGTGACAGGAGGAGCAAGAAAAACACTATTTCCTACACCAATAATACCACCTGAGATATTAACAGAACCACTATTTTTACCATTACTGCGGTTCAGGTTTAACTCATAAACACCAAAGGGAGCGCGATATTGGATACTACCATTGGCGGGAATTTTTTCCTCATTGGGGTTAACCTGAAAACGGTAGCCTAAGCCATTTCCCACCGGTAGAGATTTCTGCACAGATACAGTCGAGCTAATTACAGTTTTACCATTGGTATTTTGCCGACTAATATTAGCCCTAGCATTACCTAAAGTATAATTGAAACCTAGAAATAGTTCATTTGTAGTTCGTTGTCCACTTTGATGAGACTGGCTAAGATTTATAGATAAATCTGCACGGGAATTGAGACGCAAACTACTGGTGAAAGCTAGACGGTTACTGTGTCCTTTATCACGGAAATTTGAAGACGCATACTGCAAACCTAAGCTGAAATTACGGGTGGGAGAGACAGAAATAAAAGCATTATTTTCTAACTTGGCTCTGTCATCTAATGCTGTCAAACTTAAATTAGCATATCGGTCACTCAACAGCCGCACCGAACCACCAAAACCGATATTACGACCAGAATAGCTATAAGTGAGAGCAGCCCCAGCCCCCGGTATTCCTGATTCACTACTGGCGGCTAGGGATAGTCCTAAAGCCCCAAAGGGTAGGGTAGTGGTTAGAGTAGAACCACCACTAATTAGGTTACTAGCAACCTCCAAGCGCCCGCCCAGGGTCAGGGAGTTGGTGATACCCTGACGATAGCGACCGAGAAAAGCCGGAGAACCATAATTAAAATTATCAGAATCTAGTTTAAATCGCCGTAAACCTAAATTAAAGCTGTAGTCAGATAAACCGGGTTTGAGCAACCCTGGAGCAAAATAAAAGGGTGAAGTAATTACCTGTTCTCGACCTAAAGCATCACGAATTACAACTTTTGTAGAACCACTACCGGAGGGTAGGAGTAAATTATCAAATTGAAAGGGACCGGGGGGTACTTCTGTTTGATTTACTCTTTGTCCATTAACAAAAACCTCTACTTTGGAAGGTGTTAAGGCAGCACCAGATAAACTAAAAGTTGGTTGTTGAATGACATTAGGATTTAGTCCAAAATCCCGTGATTTACTCACACCAGCCATAAACATTCCGCCCCCTAAATCGCCCGCACTGACAAAGGAATCACCAATTACCCATTTAGTTATTTTTTGGGGATTGTCTAAGGTGAAATTTGTTAAACCTCGCCGCCAAGAACCATCAGTTTTGCGGGAAAAACTGCTATAAAGTAAACTTTTATTAATGCTTAATCCTGATTCTCCAAAAAATGTATAATTGTTGAGGTTGAATTTTTCAATGTCAACAGGTAAATTAAAAGCATAATTTAAAAAAACACTAGTGTCTTGACTATAAGTGATGTTTTTTGGTGATTGGCGACCTAAATTAAAGGAATTACTCTTTAATAATTCTGGTTGGGCTGTTATACTTAAAGTTAAGGCTTTTTCATCAAAAATATAGCTAACCTGGGGAGCTAAGGAAGCCAAAGAAACATAAATTTCATTATTAATAGTTTCTCGACTGCCAGCGAAACTTTCTAACCCGGCTTTTTCTAAATCGGAACGAGTAACAAGAATATCCTGGGGGCGTAAAATCACAAAAATTGCTTCTTTAGCCACCTGGTTAACGGTAAGTTCCAAAATGGCATTTTGTTCTTGTGCAGCAGCCTCAGAACAGACTACAAAACTCCAACCCGAAACCAAAAGCAACCACCAGCCATTATTTAGAGACACAAAACCAGACATAAAACCATGAAATTACACCCTTCTCTATTGACTTTTTTATTACTTATAGCTAGTTCCCCTACTCCCGCAATGGCAGGTAGCGCAAATGCTAATTTGAATGTTTCTGTTTCAGTAGTTCCTAGTATC
>JBJTTJ010000090.1:0-4383 GCA_046080125.1 Cuspidothrix sp. | reverse complement strand
GAAGGTAGATTCTTACGCGTTACTCACCCGTCCGCCACTCTGTCCTAAGACATCGTTCGACTTGCATGTGTTAAGCATACCGCCAGCGTTCATCCTGAGCCAGGATCAAACTCTCCATTTTGAGTTTGTTGCTCTTTTTGACTGTTTTTTAACTCAGTCCTGTCATTTTCTTTACTTGACGCAGTTTCTTGTTGTATACTGTCTTTCAAACTATAATATTTTCAAGGTTCGGCGTGATCCTGGCGCAGCGTTTTTTTCGCTTCGCTTCAGGCACTTATTTAATATATCGAACTCTCTTTGGAATGTCAACTACTTTTTCCATCTTTTTTTGGGGTGAGTTAGTGATTTTGTCTGTAACTCTTGTGAGATAAGAGTTATGGCTGTTAAAATTTCTAAAAATTATGGTTTGGCTGGTGGTAAGTGGTTGGGTTGAAGTCCAACTGTGATGTTTTTTTTGAGTATTCACAAAATTATTGATAGTGTTGAGTGGATATAGACATTAGAAGATGATATGAAGAGTTCAGTGGCTGTACTACCACCGTTTTTGGTGCTGGATCAATTGTTGCAAAGTTGGTTGTTGGAGGATATTGGTAGGGGAGATCGCACTACTCAATCTCTGCTATCGCCAAATTCTACGAGGGGTAAAGCTCGGTGGATAGGGAAAGCTCCAGGGGTAATTGCTGGTTTATCGGTTGCAGCTAGGGTATTTCAGCTTTTAAATGATCAGGTTCATTTTGTTAATGTCACTGCTGAGGGGGAAAAATGTGAATCTGGTCAGGTGGTAGCGGAAATTGATGGTTCCCTGGATACTTTGTTGATGGGGGAAAGGGTAGCGTTAAATTTGGTGATGCGGTTGAGTGGAATTGCTACGTTGACTAATCTATATATAGAGAAAATAGCGGATTTACCTGCTCAGTTGGTGGATACGCGCAAAACTACGCCAGGTTTGAGAATTTTGGAAAAGTACGCGACGGCGTTAGGTGGTGCGGTTAATCATCGGATGGGATTGGATGATGCGGTGATGATTAAGGATAATCATATTGTGGCGGCTGGGGGTATTGGGGAAGCTATTTCCCGCATTCGGTGTCACATTCCTTATCCTCTGACTATTGAGGTGGAGACGGAAAGTTTGGCACAGGTGCGGGAAGCTTTAAAGCACAAGGCTGATATTATTATGTTGGATAATATGCCTGTGGAAATGATGAATGAGGCTGTTTTGCTCATTCGTGAGGCTGATAGTAGGGTGAAAATTGAGGCTTCAGGAAATGTAACTTTAGAGACGATTCGCGCTGTTGCGGAAACTGGAGTTGATTATATTTCTACGAGTGCGCCTATTACTCAGTCTAGGTGGTTGGATTTGAGTATGAGGATGGATTAATGGAGAAATTGAGCAATTCTTTCGACGGCAATTTCTAATATTTCTGGTTTCTGGACTAATGCGAAGCGAACGTATCCTTCGCCAAATTTACCGAAACCGACTCCGGGGGAAGCAGCTACACCTGTTTGTTTAACTAATTCGGTGCAGAATTCGATGGAATTATGACTCCATTGGGGGGGTAATTTTGCCCATATATACATTGTGGCTTGGGGTGTGGGAACGTTCCAGCCGATACGCTTTAAGGCTTGGATGAAGGTGTCACGGCGTTGACGAAAAGTATCCACGGCAGATTTAATGCTATCTTGGGGTCCAGTGAGGGCTGCGATCGCTCCGTTCAAAATTCCCAAATATTGGTTAAAATCAACGGTGGCTTTGATTTGCTTGAGGGCTTGAATCAATTGCGGATTCCCAATTGCGTAACCTATGCGGAAACCACCCATATTATAGGATTTGGAGAGGGTGAAAAATTCAATTGAGATGCTTTTTTCGGGATCAGCTTGCAAAATTGAGGGAACAGGGGATTTGAGATTTTGGATTTTGGGTTGGTTCTGAAAAGACTAAATCTACATAAGGGAAATCGTGAACGAGAACTATATTATGTTGTTGACAAAAGGCTACTGCTTGTTGAAAGAAGGATAAAGGTGCGATCGCACTGGTAGGATTATGAGGATAGCTTAATACCATCAACCGCGACCGATCTAAAACAGTGACGGGAATATCATTAAAAACTGGTAAAAAATTATTTTCTGGTTTTAATGGCAGGGGATAAATCTGACCATTAGCCAAGTATACCCCACCTGCATGGGAAGGATAACCAGGATCTAATAATAGAGCAAAATCGCCGGGATTAAGTATGGCTAAGGGTAAATGGGCTGTTCCTTCTTGAGAACCAATTAGGGGTAAAACTTCAGTTTCTGGGTTAACTGGGATACCGAATTTCTGTTCATACCATTGGGCTGCGGCTTGACGAAAATTTTGAGTACGACGAAATAATAAATAACCATGGGTGCTAGGATCATGGAGGGATTGAGCGATCGCTTCTAGGACGTGATTAGCGGCTGATAGGTCTGAAGATCCCAAGGATAAATCAATTAGTTCTCTACCAGCAGTCAAAGCTATGGACTTGGCTGTGTCCATATCAGCAAATACATTAGATTTTAAGGGTTGTAACCTGGTCGCAAATTGCATTTTAATTATTAGTTATTGGTCATTAATTATGAATTAGTGATCAAAACTTCATGTTTTGATCACTATAGCGGTTGTCGGTTAAGTGAAATACAAAAACCCCACCCCCAATCCCCTCACTGCAAGGGAGGAAGGGGCTGAGGATGTATCTCATCCCAGTGCATACCGTTATAACTGGGAACTAATTACTATCTAAATGCTGATCTAAAAGATTGAGTAATTTATCTTTACTAATTACTCCTTCTGTTGATGTTAATAGCTGATCTCCCTTGATGAGTCTGAGGGCAGGAACACCTTCTACCTGATATTCTTTAACGGTGATTGGGTTAGGATCTATTTCTATTTTGACAACTTTGAGGCGATCGCTATAGGTAGTGGCTGCTAAATTTATAACTGGTGACATCAATTTACAAGGACCACACCAGGAAGCCCAAAAATATACTAATACAGGCTGCTCTGCTTGTAATACTTCGGCTTCAAACTCAGCATCAGTAATAGTGATTACACCTTTGTTCATTATAGTCTCCATAAATTGGTATATATTGATCTACTTGGTTTACAAAATACTCTATCCCAATCTGAGAATTAAATGAACTATGAACATAGGAAAATTTGAGAAGATATAGTAAAAGGCAAGAGGCAAAACTTATTTTTGGTAGGGGTAATTCTTGAATTACTCCTACCTGCATTATGTTTTAAATCTACTATCAATGAAGGTTAATGAAGAAAAATCCCACCACTTCGATGTATGGGATGAAGTTAGTGAAATTGTTGGCAAAAACCGGAGATCAATTACAGATTATCTAATTGTCTGCGTAGGGCTTCTAATTCAGCATCAACTGGTTCTACGGGTTTAAGTGTATTTGTTGGTTGTACTGGAGTTTCCGTAACTGGTTGTCCTGGGGTTAGTTGTGGTCGTTCAGGTGCGGGTGCTAAAGATGCTTTGAGGGCTGCTAGTTCATCATCAACATCACTACTACTTGCTAAACTAGCAAATTGGTGATCTAAATCCGCACCTACTAGTTCTGCGGCAGACTGGGCGCGAGCTTCTTGGATTAACACCTTTTCTTCCATGCGTTCAAATGCAGCCATAGCACTACTTGTATTCATGCCACTCACCATATTTCCCAGTTGTTCTTGAGCTTTGGCCGCAGTAATACGAGCTTTGAGCATTTCTTTCTTAGTTTTGGCTTCAGAAATTTTGCTTTCTAGCTGGATTAAATTCTTTTTAAGGGTGTTTACCTGAATATTTTGTTGATCAAGACTGGTTTTAAGGGCTGTAGATGTTTCTGTACAAGTTTTTTTGCGCTCCAGTGCTTGGCGAGCTAGGTTTTCGTCACCTTTTTGCAAAGCTAGTTGGGCGTTACGTTGCCATTTATTAATTTCAGCTTGTACATCATTATATTGCTTTTCTGTACGTTTTTGGGCTGCTATAGCTTGGGCTACACCTTGACGCAAATTAACGAGATCCTCTTGCATTTCTAGGATAGCTTGCTCCAGCATTTTTTCTGGATCTTCGGCTTTACTGACTAAATCATTGACATTAGCACTAACCACTCGTTTAAAACGATCAAATAATCCCATAAATTTATCTTTCCTTACAATGTTTGGGTTTTTGGTTAAATAGTTAGCTTTTTTGCTAATAGCTACTTACACCAATGTGATATTTCCAGTTTGGCTCTTTTTTTCTATTCTGAATCATGAACCTATCATACAGAGAAAAATTCAGACATCAGCAGTCAGGAGAAAGAAGACAAGGAAAGGAGTAAAATAAAGTTTGCTCTATAGCGGTTTTCCTAATTTTCATACTTGATCCAAGT
>JBJTTJ010000089.1:0-43485 GCA_046080125.1 Cuspidothrix sp. | reverse complement strand
CCCACCTTGTCCATAGCTTGAGCAATCATGCTACCGACTTCTTCATCGTTACCAGCAGAAATTGCCGCAACTTGAGCGATCGCCTTAGAATCTTCTACAGGGCGAGAGTGTTGGGCAATCTTTTCTACTAAGAAGCCAGCAGCCTTGTCAATACCGCGCTTGAGTAGAATTGCATTAGCACCAGCCGCAACGTTACGAAGACCTTCTTTCACAATAGCGTGAGCCAAAACGGTAGCTGTAGTTGTACCATCACCGGCAGCGTCATTGGTTTTAGAAGCAGCTTGACGAATTAGAGCCACACCAGTATTTTCGATGTGATCTTCTAATTCAATTTCCTTAGCGATGGTGACACCATCATTAACGATTTGTGGCGCGCCGAATTTCTTTTCTAAAACCACGTTGCGACCCTTAGGTCCAAGGGTGACAGCCACAGCTTCCGCCAGAATATCAATACCACGCTCTAGAGCGCGACGGGCGTTTTCGTTGTAAATAATGCGCTTTGCCATAATAAGTCTAAATCCCGGTAGTAAATTAAATTTTTCTGGAATGTTGGTGAACGGTGAACAGGTAATGAGAAAAAATATCTACCTATCACCTATAGCCAATTAGCTGACGATTGCTAAAATGTCTTTTTCCGAGAGAAGTACATACTCATCCGTACCTAGCTTGATATCAGTGCCAGCGTACTTGGAGTACAACACCTTATCGCCAACATTAATGTCCATGGTTTGACGAGTACCATCGTCATTGCGCTTGCCAGGACCAACAGCAGCGATTTCGCCTACTTGGGGTTTTTCCTGGGCATTATCAGGTAAATACAAACCGCCAGCAGTTTTTTCTTGGGGGGCGCTCACTTTGATGAAAACGCGATCGCCCAGAGGTTTAACGGTGGAAACGCTTAAAGATACAGCAGCCATACAAATTTTATTGCTTTTTTAGCACTCTCGACTCATGAGTGCTAATTTAGCGGAAGATGGGACATAATAGCAATCATGACTTGGGTACGGGTTTCCGAACTTAACCCCGGAAGTCTATACTGTAAGTGCAAATATCCAATTATTTTAGTTGTCTGGGTCTGTTGCGTAAGTAATGAATATGTTGATATGGACAACTTTATTTGCAAAGTCGGGAAATTGTTATAGAACTGTAATCAGGGATCTACTCAATGATTAACAGCACAGTGATCCACAAACAGTGATCTCATCCCTAAAACCACTAGGGAAAAGGGAACAGGTGACACGCCGTAGGGGCTAACGGCCGTTCGCTCTTACAACAGTCAAGGGTCAACTGTTACCTCAACCAAAAACTTGCGTGTTTGCTGTTCTATAACCATAATGGTAGTCTACCTAAATGGGGTTTGGTATCACCAATAAATCCACGAAATTATCAAATTAAGTGATCTCAGACCAGTATATTGGTAAGAGTATAGGGAAAAATCCCGATTTTTCGCCATACTTGACCAAAAAATGCCCCGGTTGATTCTGAACCCCCCACTTTGAGGTTTTACATTCTAAGGATAAGTAAAGCAGCAGTATACCAATGACCGCGCTGGTGCATTTTGATCTAGGGTCATCTTGAAAAAAGCCTTCTTGTCAATGGCAAGAATGATAATTTAATCAGGGTTTTTTAACCTGCACCTTTCAAAGGAACTTATAATAGCGCATTATAAGGACTACTGCTATGCGTATCCTGACTAGACTTTTTCCATTCACCTGCAAGTTTTTTGAAGGTAACTGCGTACTTTTAACACTTGGGGTGGTAAAAGTAAGTTAAGTGGGAAAAACAGACAACATCCTAAGTCATCCACCATCAAGGATAACTATATCAATACCTGAATGGATTGAAGCGCGACAAGTGCCACAGCTATGAAAGAACCCAGCATGAAAGACCACAAACGACTTATACTTATTGATGATGACCCTAACCTCATCTTGCTGGTGAAGGATTACTTGGAGTTCCGAGGCTACGAAGTCATCACGGCGGAAAATGGAAGAAAAGCTCTAGAAATCCTAGAAACTGAAGTCCCAGATATGATCATCTGCGACGTGATGATGCCGGAAATGGACGGGTACACTTTTGTTGAACAAGTACGACAAACCGAACGTACCAGTTGGATTCCCGTTCTCTTCCTCTCAGCAAAAGGTCAAAGTGCAGACCGAGTTAAAGGTTTAAATAAAGGCGCTGACGTATATATGGTCAAGCCTTTTGAACCTGAGGAACTGGTAGCACAGGTAGAATCCTCATTGAAGCAAACTGTTCGTTGGAAAGAACACCAAATTAAAGGCGGTGAAAACGGTTCTCGCATCCAAGTTCCTTTTGATGTTCAGCTAACCCCAACGGAGTTGAAAGTAGTACAATTCGTGGCTAGGGGTTTAGCAAATCGAGAAATCGCTGAGGAATTAAATGTGAGCCAACGTACTGTTGAGAGCCATGTGTCCAATATGTTGGGCAAAACCAATCTCCACAACCGTACTGAATTAGCACGGTGGGCAATTGAAAATCAAATGGCCTAGATAGGTGACAGGCAACAGGTGACAGGCAAGAGAAATATTTTTCTCCCCTGCTTCTCCTGCTCCCTGCTACCTTTCAACTCACCTGTTTTATCCCACTCCCATATTCCCCACTCTTAGCTGTCACAGGAGGAAATTACGGAAATAAAAAGGAGAACTGAGACTAAAAAATTACATAGGAATTGCTGAATTACACTAAAAGGAATGCCAGAAAAAGATTTTATACTTTTTTATGTTGAAAAAGTGCAAGGTTTTTGGCAAGACGAGCTTCAAAAGCGTGCATTTTGGACGGATAGTAAAATTTGCCTTTACCAGATAGTTGAAACTGTTCTCTGTTCTCTGTTCCCTATTCTCTTTCCTCACAGATGACTTTTTGCTGCAAACCCTACATACTTAGGGTTTCCAGAGCATAGTCAAAAGGGTCTTTTTGTTTGGGGTTAAAAAAATTTGCAACTTGGGAGTTGTCAGATTAAAATTGCTATGCTATATTAGTAGAAGTTGATCAAACAACGCGGCTCAGTAGCTCAGTTGGTTAGAGTACGGGACTCATAAGCCTGGGGTCGTCAGTTCAAATCTGACCTGAGCCATTTTTAAAAGCTTACTATATTAGAGTTTCGGCTACTTCCTTGTTGACAATTTCATAGACAAAACTATACACACATAGACATTTTCAAAGTTCCTTATCCCCAAACTTGGAGGTCACGGGGCAAAACAGGCTCAAACATACACGGGTAGGACTTATGTACCGTAGAACAAAAAGAGGGAGATAAACCCCTCTTTTTTTTGCACAACATTGAGAAATTATTAACGACTTGGTAAGAAAGCGATAGGGTCAACAGCACCCTTACCAGATGGATGAACTTCAAAATGGCTGTGGGGTCCGGTGCTGAAACCGGTACTACCCATAGCGGCAATTTGCTGACGTTGCTGTACTTGCTGACCAACTTGGACTAAAATTCGGCTGTTATGTCCATAGCGAGTCAAACTACCATCAGAATGACGAATATCCACAACATTACCGTAACCACCACTATTCCAGCCAGCCTTCTCTACTACGCCAGAAGATGCGGCATAAATCGGTGTGCCGGTTGAGTTGGCAATATCAATTCCCCTATGCATTCTTCCCCAGCGCCAGCCATAGCCAGAAGTAAGAACTCCTTTTGCTGGCCAAATGTAGCCTGTAGTAGAATTAGATGGAAAATTAAAATTATCTTCAGTGGTTTTAGGCAAGTTAATATCCACTGCTGCTATTGGTGGTAAGGATGGAGAAACGGCAGTTCCTCGCATTTTACCCAAAGACTCGGAAGCATTCATCCGCACTTGAGGCACGTTTAGCTTAATACTGGATGAATTGCTGGCATTATTCCAGCCAGCACCAGTTTTAGAAGGTAGGAATTCTGGATTAATTGGCTCTCTGTTAGGAATAGAGGCTGTTGTTAGAGTTTTGGACGGTTGATTGGTGTAACCTGGCAATATTGCTTGAGGTATGGGAATCTGTAGTGTATTTGCTTGACCAACATTTACATTCTTGCTTGAGTCAATAGCAACAGGGGCAGACTGACTATTATTTTCATCATCTGTAGTAGCTACACCAACACCAGCTTGTTGAGTGCGGTATTTATGGCGCAATCTCTCAATTTCTGCCTGTAAGCTGCGAATACGCTCATTACCTTGAACTTTTGACCCAGTTTGCACTGGTTTTTCTAACCCATGCTTTACTGATGTAGATCTTGGTAATAGACTTTCCCCCCCTAACCCATAGGATTCATTGGGAGCAGGTAAGACTTGAGGTACAGCAATAGGAATAGTAGCCTGTATTTGCTGATCGGTAACTCTTGGTGCAGGTACATTCAGAGGTTGAACAATGGGTTTAGTGATACTGGGAGCAGAATTCCGTTCTGGCTCTTCTGTCACTGTGGGAATGGGGATAGTAACACTATTAATCTTAGGAGTGGCACTTACTTCTGTTTGTTGTGTTACTCTAGGGGAAGGAACAGTAACCCTGGAATTATTAGCAATAAAGGGATCTGTTTTCAAGCTGGGAGTTTTTAAGGCCGAATTATCTGCGGTGCTGGAAATATCCAGGGCTGTGGCCGTGGGAATAACGAGCTTTTGATTAATTTGGAGTTGATTCGGATCGCTCAGATTATTAGCTTTGACTAATTCTGAGACTGAAGTCCCATGATTATTAGCGATCTCCGCCAGTGTATCTCCCTGCTTAACTTCATAAGTTGATGCAGGCAATTGGGCGACAGATTTTGGTGAAGCTGGGATAGACAACATTTGTTGCTGCATAATCCCACCAGATTGTCTGTTGTGCCTCAGTTTATAGACAAGCTCGGACCGGCTGGGGTCAGTGATATTATCTGTTGATTCTGGTATGGATGTTTTGGCGACAGTGATTGACTGTGCTTTATTAGTACCAGTTTTTAATAAATCTTGAGATTGCTCAGGTCGCAACTGTCCCAAGCTATTTCTTAAACGATTTGATTTTTCCTGTAGGCGATGCAGGGCAAATTCTTGTTGTGCTTTTAACAGAGCATCAACATTATTATTTCCCAATTCTTCTGCTGACAGATTTTGGGGGGTGATCATGCTGCCAGGAATACCTTCTAATTGAGACAACGGTCGAGTTGTTTCAGTTGGTTGGGCATTTGCCGATAATGTAGACTGAACCGGGCTATTGCTCACTCCTAGTCCTACTTGGGGTTGTGAGTGGACAGAGTTTGGATCAGCTACGTTCGTGGGAATAACAACATTGGGTGCAGTGACCTCGACGGTTGTGCTGTTGGTTGCAACTTGCTGTTTAGCTTCAAGCCCTGGTAATTGTGAAATTACTGTTGGTTCCAAAACCACAGGATTAGCAACCGCGCCTGTCATCGGGACGGTTTGGGAATCCATTCTGGTGGCGGCGAATTTCATTTCAGTCTCGGCAACAGATGGAATAATTGAAGTTGCTTTCTGACTGCCAACAGGAGCGGCCGCTTGGGCTTGATCACTTTGTCGAGTCACCAAAAGGCTGGTTGCTCCCATGGATATTGCCAAGCCAATCATGGCGGCTCTATGAGTCCGCGCCCGGCGGGTCATTTTGGGATTGTTCTGTGAATTTGTTTGCTCGACCGGGGCATCATCGCTACAGGGGGTATTGTTCAACACAGCCTTCTCTCTTTTTTTCAATGCTCGTTTCAAAGACGACCTCCTATGATCACTAGCGTTTAATTGATCTTGATTTTTGAGGATGGATATTCATGATATCACTCAAATTTAGTTATCAAGATCACGTTCACCAGAGACACTTACGTAAGATTAACCTGCTTCTGGTGATTTAGACAAGTTTACAAACCTTAAAAACTGATAGTTTTCTTGGTGTTGTCTTATCTAAGTCACTCCTCACAACCCACAAATGTTTGCTGTTGACATTGGTTGAGACTCATTTGCCGACTAAACCCTGGAGATAAACTCTCTATTGTTTTTCAGCATTTGAGCGGCGAAGTTTGCGGAAACAGCCATAATCCTGCTGTAAACGTTTTCAAGATTTTTTGAGCTAATCCGTCTTATCAATAGCAGACCTTACGTTGATTCTTCCCTAAAAGACAACCGTACACAATACCTGCTGTTTTGCATTAATTTATTGTATACCAGAATACACTGTGCGGCAAATCATTTACATGATAAGGCTTTGGCTAGTTTTATTCTATTGTTGTCTAGTCATGAGAATTTACTAAAATCTATCCTTTGTCTCTAAATCATCCTGAAAATACCTATACAAATTTCTTATGTCTTCTGACAGTCATTTATCAGTATTTATCACTATATTTCGGTTTTTTCTGTATAGTCAACAACATTTGCTATACAAGTCAGCCTGTGACTAATCTGAATCAATGTCTATCATGCTTAATGAGAAATTTTTATTGGTAAATATAAATTATTGTAAATATCCTAGCTGACGTCGACTCTCAAATAAACTGATGGCCACACTGACTGATAGGTTTAAACTACGAACTTTCGGTTCATACATAGGAATATATAAGGTAGAGTCGCAGTTACAGAGAACATTAGCCGGTAATCCAGCCGTTTCACTGCCAAACAATAGCCAATCATCCGGTTGAAATTGAAAATTAATGTAGTTAAAACTACCACGAACACTAAAACCTAAACATCTGCCACCACGCTGTTGACGTACATTTTGAAATGCTTCAATTGATTCATGATAATGAAGTTTAACGTAAGGCCAATAATCTAAACCTGCTCGTTTGAGATAGCGATCGCTAATTTCAAATCCTAATGGACCAACCAGGTGTAATTCCGTGCCTGTAGCGGCACAAGTGCGAGCTATATTACCAGTATTGGGAGGAATTTGCGGGTTAACTAAAACTACTTGGGGCATTGTTTTGTGAATCTTTGTGATGGATGCAAGAAATTATTGTTGTCTAAAAATCTACCAAAATCTTGCCGCCATATATAGTTTTTCTTTATATACGCAGACAATTTTCTATTGATTAGTTTTTTTAATCCTGATGCTTGACTGTTGTACGGGCGAACGACCGTTCGCCCCCACTGTCTCCCACCTCCTGCACTTTGTGATCCTGGTTGCTACCTATTCCCCCACGGGTAAACATATTTTGTTTTCTAGTTCCGTTTCCCGTTCCTGGGTTGTTACTATGGCTTGAGCAATTACACGCTGAATATCAACACCAACTTTATGTAGTTGTAACCATTGTTGAGCTTCATTACCTTCCCGGAGAATTTTGTTCACAGGTGAAAGGAAACAACTAAAACCTTCTTGTTTGGCAATACTCCACACTTGTTGATAGATTTCGGCGATCCAATCTCTGGCTACAATCGTGTTACTATTTTGCCATCGCTGTAATTTAGCGTCTAGACTATCGGTGGCGGCGGCCATTTCATTTTTCATCGTCAAGGTAATTAGTTCTTTGGGAGAAAAGGGACTATGAATTAAAGGATCTATGGTTGGGTCTTCAATAATTTGGATTAACCGCGCTTCTAATAAGGCTGTGATTGCTAACAAGGCAATAGGATCGGTGACTAAATCACAAATTCGTAGTTCTAAGCGATTGAGATTATAAGGACGGCGATCGCCATTGGGACGGACTGAAGCCCACAAATGGCGGACATTTTGCATTGTTCCTGCGGTTAGTTGTTCGTTAACCCATTGAATATGATGTTCATGACTTGTAAATAAGGGTACATGAGCAGGAGTTTGGGGGAAGATTCCCCAGCGTGCAGAATGATAACCTGTGGTTTTTCCCTCCAGAAAAGGAGATGAAGCACTCATGGCTAGAAATAAAGGTGCTTCCATCCTGATCACCCGACAGGCACGCATTAATATTTCTGGATCATTGATACCAATATTAATATGTACACTGGCGGTAACTACCTTTGTCCCATAATTTTTCTCGATGTAGTCATGATAGGGATTGGCAGGGTCAGAGCGAAAAAAGCGATCGCTTCCTTGCAAGGACAAGGTACTTCCCGGTATTAAAGTGTAGTTATTTAGTTTGTGAAGATAATTGCGTAGTTCTCTTCTGGGACGTAGCAAACCACAGAGTAAATTTTCATAACTAGTAGATGGCTCGGTTATATATTCTACATTGCGGCTATCCGGCTCACGCATAAAACCATCTAGGTTCTTTGTTATTTGATCAGATAGTCCCACAATTTCACCTTGGGACGTACCAGTATAAATTTCAATTTCAAAACCTTTTAATAAGGCCATGCTGTTCTCCTTAATTTGTAGATCTCCCTAAATTCCCCTTCAACAGATCATCATTACATGAAATGAGCAAAATACTTTGATCATGTAAATCTGATAAGATAGTTCGTCAACGGGGAAAATGGCATATTACCCATGTTCAAGAACCAGAAGCAGTAATTAAAATTAGCACTCATCACCCAATATAACCTATGTTAAAAGTCTATAATTTTTCATGTAAAATCAGCCCTTATATTTTAGTTCTATTCCTGAGAGATTTGAATAATACCATCTAGAAAAATCACCAATATTAGCAATAATTAAAAAATCAATAGTTTTAAATTGGTTATCAATAGCTGGTAAACTACATACTTTAGCACCAATACTGAGATAGGCCTGAAAAATATTAGGAATTGATAGATGATAATTTTCTGGACAATTTTCGACAACTTCTATCAAATATTGTGAATGGGGTGTAACTAAAATATGAGGATGAATAAAATTATGCAGCCCTAAATAATTAAATTTCAACCGAGGATCTGGTGATTACATATTTTTCATTATGAGCGTAACTGCTGAAAAAATCTGGTGATAAGATACAAATTTAGTTATACAAGTAGATTAGCGTTAAAATCTGGTCTTAGAACAAGACAAAAGGCAATTATGCAATAGAGAAGAGATTTTATGTCTGTAGTAATATATCTCTTCTCCTTACTCAAGCAGTTAGACCCAACAATCCCCAGTTAAACCCAAACCAACCACTCTCAAGAGGAAATTGTTAAAATCTGATTCAGAAAGTACCACATATCCCAGATAAATGCTACAAAGGATAAACTTATAAAATAAAACACGCGGTTATTCTAAAATGGTGAAAGAAGCATCTGCTAAATTCGACTTTGAAGACGAAAAATTTAACGCCCCACCGTCCCAGATTCTTCCCTGGTGTCAAATGATTAGTCCCCGCTATGGTGAAGATGGTTTACAGAGTTACGGTTTAGCAATTAAACTAGACAACGCCCAAGCGGTTGGTTTTGAACCTGATGATAACTGGCAAGAAATAGAACATGAATTTAGTTCTGGAGAAGTAGAAACAGTATTTATTAGCACTACTCCCAAATTAGTAATTATTCGTCGTGGACCGTTGTCCGTGCAAGACAGAGAAACAAAAACTAGATTAGGTACATTCAAAGATTACAAAGATGATTTTTTAGCCAATAAACTTAAATTTAAAGTTTACACTCGCCATCTGATTTTTTTAGTAGGTGAAGATAAAAAGTTTCTACACCAATCACCATTACAATTAACTCTTAGTGGTGCGGCCGGCGCAAGTTTTGGTAAGAATTACGCCGAATATCAACAAGGTAGAATATCTGGCGGTTTTGCGGGGGAATTAGAAAAAGCCTATGCAGGTTTTCAAAAAAAACCCCTAACTTCTAAAGGTCCGTTATTTCATGCTCACGGTATTTTTTGCCCGGTTATTGAATGTGAAGAAAGAGGAATAGAACCTAATGTCATTCCAGTCGCCTCAACTGTAGATTATAAACATCCTACAGTTTCCACTTTAACTGATTATATGATTGCTTCAGATTCGCCTGAATCGGAAATCATTTGTAAAACTTTTGAAGATTATAAAGAATTTGGCAAGGAAGTGATTAAAGCGGATGTTTCTAAGGCGGAAATAGCTGGTGTTGCCAGTTCCTATGTATATGCAGATGATGACGAATTTGGTTATCCACCATATTAAAGCGGGGGGAGCAAAAATTTTCCCCTTTCTCCTGTAGGGGCGAAGGACCATTCGCCCCCAATCCTATTCTTTTAGTAATAAATAGAATAGTGAACCCCTACCTCCAGAAATACCAGCGCGATCGCCCGCAAGTTGACCAGTTCCCATAAAATAATCTACTCTGCCCGGGCCTTTAATAGCATTACCTGTATCCTGATCTAAAACAAACCGTTGTACTAAACGAGATTCTAATTGTCCGCGATCATTAGGATAGGGAAATGAATTAATAATTAGTGCCATTGCAGCCGGAGGCATGAGAGACTTATCAGTAGCAATAGAACGTTCTGCGGTCACAGGTACTGCTAGACTACCTATAGCCGGTGCATTGTTAGTTTCGGTAAAGAAAACAAATCTTTCCCAACGCGGTAAATAATTATTCAATTCTCTGGGATTTTGGCGGAAATAACTGATTAACTTGGGCATTGTTAAACCGATTAGAGGCAATTTACCATCCTTTGCCAATTCTTTACCGATGCTAGTCCAGGGATAATCAGTTGCGCCGGCATAACCAATAGATGTAGTTTGTCCATTAGTTAATTTAATTTGGGCAGAACCCTGAATATGAATCAGATAAGGATCTAAGCGATTACTAAACCAAAGCAATTCTAACCCCCGTAACCTGCTTTTGTTACCTAGTAAACCATTTTTCCCTTCCAAATCAACACGTTTGGGATGGGGTTTAGGCCATTTCTGAAAATTTGGAGGCAGACGATACACAGGATACTTGTATACAGAAGTTCTGACGCGGCTGGCCATATACACAGGACGATAATAAGCCGTGAATTGAACTGTTCCCTGATTATCGTTACCTACAGACTGATAAAAGACAAATTCTCGCCTGATAGCTGCTTGCAATTCTGCTGCTGAACTAGACCTTACTACCAGTTGGCGAAAGCGTAATAAACTCCGACGCACCCGACTGAGGGTAATTTCTTTAATGGGGTAGTTTTGATAAATTTCAGCAGCTTGACGATGCTGTAAATATAGTAAACTGTTATCTATAGAAGTTAGCAGTGCTGTTTTATCTCCATCCCTACCCCAAAGCTGTTCATCCCAACCCAAACAATTTTCGGGACTACAAATGGTGTTAATATCAATTCTTTGCAGTGGGGGTGATTTTGTCGGTGATGGTTGGTGAATAACAGGTATATCTATATCTATTGGTTCTGGGGCAGGAACTTGGGCTACAACTGAAGACAGAGGATTGATTAAGCCGATTCCCAGGCTGAATGCAAGCAAACTCAGGTTTTTGATCATTATTTATCTTTCAATACTGGAATTAAAAACTGGTTCCACCCTAATCCCGGCAATTTTGGACGGGCGTACTACCATATATTCTCCCTGAATATTCTTAATCGGTACACTAATGAAATCATTAGACGCAGATTTTGGTACAAGCTCGCTACTGTACCATTTTTGAAATTCTTGAATAGTGGGAAAACGCACTTCTTCCCTATGTCCACTATCTAACAGCAGAAATACGGCATATTCATTAGGTGTTCTTGGCATAAATTCACATCACTTTTTATCCGAGGTTAGACGGAATAACAATTAGTATTTATCCGCGCTCATCTGGGTTCATCTGCGGTCAAAACCACTGAAACATCCTCAATTAGAATCAGGATAGGACTTACCCAAGATGTAACTGAAAATATAATTTTTGAATAGGGGTAATTCATGAATTACCCCCACATTCCTTCTGTTTTGGGTAAGTCCTGCCTATTTATTAAAGGACGAACATAATCAGCAAAAATCAATCCTGAAAATCCTGATTCTGACAATGAAAATTATTTCACAGTCACTAGTTCTTTCTTAAAGAAAGCTTGTAAAACAGTTTCGGCAATTTGAGGACTGGTCAAACCCAACTGTGCATAGGATTGATCAGGTGTAGCATGATCTACCAAAACATCTGGTACACCCAGCCGCTTCACTGGTACTAAAATATCAGCGTCCAGTAAAGCTTCAGCCACAGCAGAACCGAAACCACCCATTAAACAACCCTCTTCCAAGGTAACAACCCGGCCGATTTGTTTAGCCAAAGGTAAAATTAACTCAGTATCTAAAGGTTTGACAAAACGGGCATTAATCACAGTCGCTTCAATGCCATGTTCGCTGAGAATTTCCGCCGCTTGCATGGCAGGATAGACCATCGTACCATAGCCCAAAAGTAAGACATCATCCCCTTGGCGGAGAATTTCCCCCTTACCAATTTCCAGAGATTCCCAACCTTCCTCCATTAAGGGGACACCGTAACCATTACCACGGGGGAAACGCATAGAAATCGGTCCATCTGTGTAATTAATTCCAGTGACAACCATCCGTTGTAATTCCGCTTCATCCTTGGGTGCCATTACCACCATATTGGGGATACAACGCAGATAGGCAATATCATACATCCCTTGGTGAGTTGGTCCATCGGCCCCAACAATACCTGCCCGATCTAAACAGAAGAATACAGGCAAATTTTGAATGCAAACATCGTGAATAATTTGGTCGTAAGCACGTTGTAGGAAAGTGGAGTAGATGGCTGCCACAGGGCGCATACCTTCACAAGCCAAACCTGCGGCCAGAGTAACGGCGTGTTGTTCGGCAATTCCCACATCAACATACTGATGGGGGAGTTTTGCTTGTAGTTTATCTAAGCCAGTACCAGTAGCCATTGCGGCTGTGATGCCGATGATTTGAGGATTTTGTTCCGCCAGTTTTACCAAGGTATGAGAAAAGACCTTTGCATAAGCAGGAGGTTTAGGTTTACTGGAAGGAATTGCTTTACCCGTAGCTAAATTAAAGGGGTTTTGGGCATGGTAGCCTACCTGGTCTTTTTCCGCCAGTTCATAGCCTTTGCCTTTGGTTGTGACTACGTGAACTAATACTGGCCCAGTAATTTTATGTGCTTGTTGGAAGGTGGTAATTAATTCTTCTAAGTTATGTCCATCAACTGGTCCGATGTAGGTAAAGCCCAATTCTTCAAAAACCGCACCTACCTTGGAAACCGCTAACCGTTTCATCCCTTCTTTGATGCGTTCTAGTTCGTCACCGACAAAAGGAATATGTTTTAGCTGTTCCTCAATTCCATCTGAGAGGAACTGTACTGGTGGACTTAGACGCATTTTATTGAGATAACGAGGAATTGCGCCCACGTTGGGAGAAATTGACATCTCGTTATCATTGAGAACCACTAGGAGATTAGTTTTGGGCAGATGTCCAGCGTGATTAATCGCCTCTAAGGCCATACCTCCTGTTAGAGCCCCGTCTCCAATGACAGCAACGGCTTTAAATTTTTCCCCTTTTAAGTCGCGGGCTAAGGCCATCCCCAGAGCGGCGGAAATACTTGTCGAAGCGTGTCCTGCACCAAAATGATCAAATTTGTTTTCGCAGCGTTTGAGATAACCTGCAACGCCGTCTTTTTGTCTTAGGGTGTGAAAATCGGCGTAGCGTCCGGTAATTAATTTGTGAGGATAGGCTTGATGTCCAACATCCCAAATCACCTTATCTCGATCTAAATCTAGGGTTTGGTAAAGTCCTAGGGTTAATTCTACAACTCCCAACCCAGGACCCAAATGTCCTCCACTCGCTGCTACGGTTTGTAGATGTTTTTCTCGAATTTGACGGGCAATTTGTTCTAACTGTCGAATTGATAAACCGTGCAACTGGTTGGGATGGGTGATTTCACTCAAGTGCATATTATCGGCTTTTCCTCTCTAAATCTGCTGTTGCCATGATTTGATTTTCCCACTTCAGGTGGGTTGTAAGAATCTGACGGTTATTAATGCTGTTGTATAACTATAACTTTTATGGGTTTATTTATTTCTCCAATGATAACCGTACTTACAGGTGAGAATTTTATACTGATATATGCAGCCAATCTCAGTGATGTTTTCTTTGGATGATGTTTTTATCATCTGTAATAAGGTGGAATAAAGTACATTTTAATTCAGAAAAGGTAGGTTTTTGAACACAATACTCATGGTGATTTTGCCATATTAAACTGTTCTAGAAGTATTTCTATTTTGGCATTATGGTCTAAGAAGGAGAACAAATGTCTATAGAGTAATTTTCCGTTTTGATCTAATACAAATTGTGCTGGTAAGGGTGCTCCTAATGCCTGTCCAGTTTTATAATTACGAAATGTATGACAGCTAGAATCTGTTAACAATGGCATTTTTAACCCCAAATCTTCAACTATGATTTGACTTTGCTTTTTGTCAGTGCTAGTAATTAATAAAACTTCAATACCCCGACTTTTAAATTCTTCATAGTTATCATTTAAGGCTTTAATATGGGGATAACAAAATGGACAATATTGTTTTTCGGTAAAGATCCTTGTAAAAGCTATTAATACAGGTTGTTTACCTCTATAATCAGATAGTTTAACTACTGTATTATTAGTGATATCCGATAATTTAAAATCTGGCGTACCTACACCTAAATGTAAATTATCTAAGGCGGGTATGGGTAAAAAATTATGGAAAAATCTCTCATTAAATAAGCCAGTAAAATCAGTGGATGTCAGCATAAAAACTCAGGCTAAGGAATATAGAACGAGTCAAGGGTAAGAGGGTTAATGATGAATTTGTGATCCAGTTAGGGATTTAGATTTGAATTATTCGAGCGCGGAAAAATAAATTTTCGATTTCACAGGATCAGGGTTCATGGTTTTTTCCCCAGGTTGCCAGTTTACAGGACAAACCTCATCAGTGTGAGACTGAACATATTGAATTGCTTGTAATGTACGGAGAGTTTCATCCACACTACGACCAAAGCCAAGATTATTAATAGTAGAGTGCTGAAGAATGCCGTCTTTATCAAGAATAAATAAACCACGTAGGGCAATACCTGCGGAAATATCTAAGACATTATAAGCCGTACTAATTTCTTTTTTGATATCAGAAATTAGGGGATAATTCAAGTCACCCACTCCACCGGATTTACGGTCTGTTTGAATCCACGCAAGATGGGAGAATACACTATCAACAGAAATACCAAAAACTTCCGTATTCAGGTTTTTAAATTCTTCATAGCGATCGCTAAATGCAGTCACCTCCGTAGGACAAACAAAGGTAAAATCTAAAGGATAAAAGAACATTACCACATATCTACCACGATAATCAGACAATTTAATTGATTTAAATTCTTGATCTATTACCGCTGTTGCTGTAAAATCGGGAGCTTGTTGACCAACCCGCAGCCATCCTTCTGTTCCATAGATAATTGTCATTAACCTAATTCTCCTATGTACACCATCCCTATTCTATAATCTTTCTTGAACAGTACGGCACCAATCAACACCCAAATCCAAAATTTTCCAGCTTCTACACTTGAGAGTGAGGCAGTCGGAAACCGAGAAACTTCTGCTACGATATATCAGTCATTCAGTATTGTTAAACTTATCGGATTTTATAGTCAAACATTGCCATTAATGGTCTTTTCTGCTGAAAAAAGAGGGGTTAACAAGACTTGCATCTGCAAAGCTGATAGGATATTATCAAAATTTACGCACCTGACACATTAGTAGGGTGTATCAGATATCAAGAACCTGTTTATTTACACCATTTATGCGGTCTGGCGCGTCCTGGAAGAGATTTTTGGTGTGGCACTTGCGTAGGCCTGATTAGCTTTATTAATATTTTAGTTTTAGGAATTAGGGGGCGTGAATTTATCAGAATGGTTGCTAACTAATGGATTGGGTAGTTTTGCCAGTGGTACTGTTGCTGATGTGCGTACCCGAACCTATCATGGTTGGCTATTTGCCGCTATAAATCCACCCTCAGAAAGAAAACTCCTGCTTTCGCATTTAGAAGCAAGTTTAGAAATTAATGATATAGTCATTGCTCTAGGCACAAATATCTGGAGTGGTGGTAAAGTTGATCCCCAAGGTTATCAACTCCTGTCTGGTTTTGAACTTTACCCCGTTCCTACATGGACTTGGAAGGGCGAAAATTGGCAATTAACCAGACGGTTAATAATGCCCTATGGATATGTAGAAAAGGAATCTGAATTATCCCCATATTTACAGCAAAAGCTGTTAATTCACTATTCCTATCAGGGACAGGAGAAAGCTGTTTTAAAACTGCGCTTATTAATCGGAGACCGGGATTTTCATCATCAACAAACCCATGGACAAGAATTACAATTTTCCCAACTATTAGTAGAAAAACAACAACTTCGCACTCAGGCAATTAAAGGTAATCAATTTGGAACATCTTGGCATCTGCGGTGGACAAAAGGGGAATATCAGCCCGATGGACTTTGGTACTGGAATTATAGTTTATTAGAAGAAACAAAACGAGGATTAGGAGACCAAGAAGACCTTTATAGTCCTGGATATTTAACAGTTCATCTTCAACGAGAAGATACAGTCACCTTAGAAGCAAAAGTAGGGTTATCCAACTCTCCAGAAACCATACTCTCATCTCTAAGCTTTGCGGAAGCATTAGCAGCAGAAGAAGCACGACTGAACCATATTTTTAACCAGAGTCAAAAAATAGGACAACTATCTATTAGCCTTTCACCTCTTAAACAGCAACTTCTCAAGGCAGGTGATCAGTTTATTGTCTATCGTGCTTCCATTGCAGGACCGACTATTATTGCTGGCTATCATTGGTTTAATGATTGGGGTGGAGATACCCTAATTGCTTTACCGGGTTTGGCACTTGTTACCCAACGATTTGACTTGGCAAAAGGACTATTAAAAACCTTTGGACTTTATTGTCGTCATGGACTTATTCCTAATGCTTTTCCTGATATTAATGGCGAGCCTTTTTATAATAGTATTGACGCTACTCTTTGGTGGATTGAAACTTTAGGACTTTATTTAGAAGCGACCCAAGATTGGCAATTTTTAGCCGCAGAATTTCCGATTATCCAGCAAATTCATAAAGCTTTTGTCAGTGGTACTAGCTACAATATACACGTTGATGCTACGGATGGGTTGGTAAGTTGGGATACTCACGGTGTGGCCTTGACTTGGATGGATGCTATAGTAGATGGCTTACCTGTCACACCTCGACGAGGAAAACCAGTAGAGATTAATGCTTTATGGTATTCAGCATTATGTTGGTTAAGTAAATGGGCGGAAAAGCTGAGTCAGTTAAGTTTGGGTGATACGGTGCGTTTATCTAAACAGGGACAACATTATGCAACACAAGCGCAACAGGTAAAAGCTTCATTACAAAAATTCTGGCATCTGGATCTAGGTTATTTATATGACACCATTGAACCAGATGATCACCGTAATTCCCAAATTCGTCCCAATGCAATACTAGCTCTGTCACTCTACCATTGTGCCTTTTCCTCCTACCAAGGACAACAAATTGTCAAGTTAGCCACGGATAGACTATTGACACCCTATGGCTTACGTAGCCTTGATCCCAGAGATCCCGAATATATCGGCACATATCAAGGAGAACCGGAAAAACGCGATCGCGCCTATCATCAGGGTACAGTTTGGGCTTGGCTAATTGGTCCCTATATCCGCGCTTGGCAACGTTTCTACCCAGAAAAACCATTACCCTTTGACTGGCAACCATTAATAGAACACTTTCTCTATAGTGGTTGTCTAGGTTCAATTTCCGAAATTTTTGATGGTGATGCGCCCCATCTACCTAAAGGAGCGATCGCCCAAGCCTGGTCTGTTGCAGAAGTCATTCGTCATCTTTAAGCAGGACTAGGGCTTCGCCACGCCGCTCTATCAGTAGTTCGGTAGGAAGAAGAATATAATTAATTCTCCCTATACTCCCCCTGCGCGCCCCTTCTCCCTGTGCTGTAAAATATCCTGAATCTTCCTGTTGAACTTATCCACTCAGGAAGTTATTATAGATGAGACAGAGATAAATCTCAGAAGTAACAAAACAGCAGTAAAGATAAAAAATAATTCAGAAGACACAAATTTTGGAATCTGGTGCAGTATGGCTCAAACCTGACGATTTGCCCTGTCGAAGACGATACTGTAGAATATCAACTTCTGAACTTTATTCTTCAAATCATTTCTGAATTCTTCCAGAGTTCAAAAATTTCTATTCAACCTTCACTTATTTGAGTCAATCATCACATCATGTCTTACGTATCTGTTTTAAAAAATATACCGGAAATCCTCAGCCAACCTACGGGAATAGCGGCGATCGCCTCCTTGGGGATTCATGGTGCTATTGCCTTAATTGTGCCATTAATGCCAGTTAATTCTAATCAGTCTTCCAACGCTGAATCACCAAAAGCAGTGGGACTGATGGAATTGACCGCCGCCGACCAAAGCCGACTACCCCAACCAGCCAGTACCAGTCAGGTGGCTTTACAACAGCCCCAATTACCCCTGCAACAGTCATTACCAGGTGTGAATTTAGGTAATTTGGATAGCCCATCAACCGCCTATCCCTCTACACAACCAGACTCATATAGTCAACCAGTATTACCAGTTATTCCCACATCACCCAATAACTATAACCTTTCTTCCCTACCTAACAGACAATCAATCCAAAACTTGATTCGTCAAAATCTGCCTCAAGAAATGCCGAGATTGATTGCCAGCAATAGATATACTCCCCCAAATTCCCCGTTTGTGGATGATATAGATCAAAAAATTCGAGCAACCCAATCACTAGGAATTAATAAACTGCCACAAACTCCAGGTAATGAGGAAATATCGGCAGAACCATTGAAAAATCCCTCCCCTGAAGCTATTGATATTGGCAGTACAATATCAGTCGGTGTCTCACCAACACAAACCACCCCATCGGAAAATAATGTCGTCAAAATTCCTACCAATGGTGAAAAATTAGCCGTAGCTCCACAATTACCAGAAGTTAATACAAATCAGCCTCAATTAACAGGTAAAAAAACCGATCAGTTACTAGCTAAACTGAAAGCATACAACAATATCAGAGAAAACATTCGTCAAGTCTACCCCAACGTTAAAGAGAAAGGGGTAATTCGTGGAACTATCTCCACTGAAACACCAGAAATAGCAGGAACAGTTTTAGGCAGATTAGTCGTGGATTCAGATGGCAAGGTTTTAGATATTAAGTTCCAAGAAGAAACAGGATCTGTGAAATTACAATCCAAAGTCCGGGAATTTTTTAGCACTAATCCACCCCAAGCAGATAAGAATAGCATCAGTTCTTATGCTTTCCAACTCAAGTTCCAAAATCGTGACAGTTCTAATGGAGTAAGTTCTAATATCCCAACTTCGGAAAAAATACCTGGGGAAAAAATATTGACACCCCAAATTAAACCATCAGAAGTTCCTACTTCTAAAAATGTCTCCGAAACGCCAACCATAAACAGTTTGAATCCTGCACCTATACTTACACAAGATGATAATAATCTTGATGTGTCTACAGATTCTAATCAAAAACTGATCGAAAAATTACGTCAATTTAAAAAAGAAGAAACCAAAAATCCTTAATAATCATTTCCCGATGATTCGGATCTGGAATTTTCGATTAATTTCAAAGTTGAGTTTGTAGTGAGGAATCTATTCCTCATTCCAAACTTATTCAAAGACCGCGGCAATATTATTCAATGGACTGGATTACTCTCCTGCGATCGCTACAGTCTGACTTTCTCAAAAGATTACAATCCGGTTCTCTACTGCACTGTGAAATAGAAGGTCAACATAGTGAATTAACTATTATCTCTGGTCAAAGATTAAAAACATTACGGGAATTTTGCTGGTTAATGGCAGAAAAATATAAACGCACTTCCCCAGTCCGTGATGTGTTTATTAATAATCTTAAAGGTAAGTTAGGTGAAGAAGTCGTTAAAGAACGATTAGGTAATTTTATTACTGAAGTTGATTATGAAAAACGTTTTGGTGGTGATGGTAAAAGTGATTTCACTCTCACCACTAATTCTTTAATCGGTGTGGAGGTTAAATCTCGTCACGGTAGCATTGATCAAACTAGGTGGTCAGTGAGTGCAGAGGAAGTAGAAAAAAATGCCGTAATTGTTTGTATTTTAATTCAAGAAGAAGTAAATGAAGCCCAAACAGCATACCATCTTTTTTTAGCTGGGTTTCTTCCTACTTTTATGATTAAACTCAAAACCGGGAAAATATCTTTCGGTATTAATCAATTATTATATGGTGGTGGTTTATTTTCCTATTTAGAACAATCTCAGATTACTACCAAGATTCCCACACCAAATTTATTACCTAATCAATTGGTAAAACCCCAATCTCCTCCTACTGATTTAACAATTTTTCATTTAACTTTAGGTGATAAATCTTTATCTCAAAAAGATTATATAGCTGCAATTAATAGTTATAATCAGGCTTTAAAATTTAATCATAATCATGCGGAAATATATTATAAATTGGGTTTAGTTAATTATCAAATAGGTGATTATCATACTGCAATTACTAATTATAATCAGGCTATAAATATTAATATTAACTATGCTCATGCCTACCATCAAAGAGGTTTAGCTTATCATCAAATAGGTGATAGTCAAATAGCATTAGAAGATTATAACCAAGCAATTAGAATTAATCCTGATCTTGCTATTTATTATAAAAATCGTGCTGATGTACGTTCCCATCTAGGGGATCATCAAGGAGCAATAGAAGACTATTATCAGGCAATTCAAATTAATCCTGATTATGCTGTCAACCACCATAATCAACCGATTAATTATTTATTAGATCATCAACAACAATTACAGGAATTAATTAAAATTGTTCCAGATGATGCCTTATCTTATAAAAATCGTGGTAATTATCGAGCTAAATTAGGAGATACTATAGGAGCAATTGCTGATTATAGTCATGCCTTACAAATTAATTCTAATGATATAGATATTTATTACTGTCGAGGAAATGCTTACTCTGATTTAGGAAAATATCAAGAAGCAATTGCAGACTATACTCAAGTAATTCAAGTAAATTCTCACCATGTTGATGCTTATTATAATCGTGGCAATGCTCGGTTGGAAATAGCAGACAAACAGCGAGCAGTTGAGGATTTTCATCAAGCAGCCCAATTATACTGGCAACAAGGAAAATTAGGAGAATATAAAGACACACAAGCCAGAATTTTAGAATTAGAAATAGAAGCATCCCTAGATATTTTAGATTTCTAATTGGGTCAGATTCGTGAGCGATCGCACTGAGGGCAAAAACTCCGCTAAAAACCGTGCATGAATCAGGTGATCTCCATCGGTTAAGCTAATGCTATCATGGACAGAGGGAAGATTGTATCTATCTAATGCATTGGTAATGGTCGAGGCTGTACTTCAAAGTCTCCTGGTTCGGGATAACGCTCAATTCTACAAATACAGGGAGCATTCCAGTCATAGTCAACAACAAGTTGATGCACTGATTCACAAAAGTTTCACAGCAGTAAAATTGTTGTGAGATGCTTATATTGTGAAGCTTTATTGGTGATATGCTCGTTAATATTAAAAAATCTCCTGACTTGTGCTTCATCATACAGATTAAAAATAAGATTAATTGTTTTTTGAAGAGAAAACAACATTTAGCAGATTAGATTAAGAAATGGCAACTAAAGTGCAAAGCCTCATGAGTAGCCAATCAGTACCCACAAACTTTTCAGTGACTTACCTAGAAGATGCTGCGACCCTGCAAGCACCAGTTAGATTGACAGTGATAGAGGCAGTCAGTTTCAAGGAAACTTGCCAAAACTTGATTCAAGCCGATTCACCACCAAAACAAATTTTCATTGATTTTCAAAATACTACCTTTATGGATAGTAGTGGTTTGGGGTCAGTGGTGAGCAACTTTAAAAATTCCCAAGATAGGGGAATTAAATTTATACTACTTAATGTTACCCCTCAAGTCATGGCAGTTTTAAATCTGACGGGACTAGATCAAGTGTTTCCCATTGAGTCTGGTTCAGAGATAGCTTGCGTGCCCAAAGATCATAAAAATACAGGAAAAAATAATTCTCGTCAAGTAGATCCTTTACCAAAAACTCATTCTTCCATGGCATCCTGGATGAAAAGAGTAATTGATATTGTTGGTTCATTAGTTGGTTTAGTTATTACATCTATTTTGTTTTTACCTATAGCGATCGCTATTCAAATTGATGATCCAGGTCCGATTTTCTTTAAACAAACTCGTTGTGGTTGGATGGGTAGACGATTTTCGATTTGGAAATTTCGGTCTATGTGTGTAGATGCAGAGGCCAGAAAATCCCAAATTCAAAATCAAGCTCAAGGTGCTTTCTTTAAAAATGACAATGATCCCAGGATCACTAAAGTAGGAAACTTCTTGCGTCGTACCAGTCTAGATGAATTACCCCAATTTTGGAACGTTCTCAAAGGTGAAATGAGTTTAGTTGGTACTCGACCTCCTACACCCGATGAAGTAGAACGTTATGAAGTCCCTGAATGGCAACGTTTGGACGTTAAACCTGGTATGACTGGAGAATGGCAAGTTAATGGACGCTCTAATGTTCGCAGTTTTGAAGATGTGATTCGTTTAGATTTAAGGTATCAACAAAACTGGAGCTTAATTTACGATTTAAAGTTAATTCTGAAAACGGTAACCATTTTGTTTAATAAAAACAGTGGGGCCGTTTAATAGATTTCTCTTGTTTGCACGCTTTCCAAGTAATTGGAAAATTCTCTATACTCGTATCAATGCAGCAGGACGGAATCCATTCTCTTGCTGCCTGTTTTTATATGTCTTGTGCCCTGCTCTGGGGACGGTTTTTAAAGCTCACCTACTTAATTAGGCCTGTGAACAAATATTCAACCAACATAGGACGTTATCTAAACCAATAATAAGATATATCAAAGGTTACAGGCGAATAAACTAGAAAAAAGTGCAAGGGTTTTGAAGGTCATAGCGGTATGCACTTGGGTGAGATAGATCATCAGCTGCCTCCTCGCTTGTGGGGTTGGGGTGGGGTTTTTGTATTTCACTCAACCGAAAACCGCTATAAACAGGAAAAACTGTGCATTTTGGGGATCATAAATCCAAAAATTTGGGGATAACAGATAACCCAAACTCTTGCCTGTTGCCTCTTGCATCCTAAATTCTGACTGCTGTTGTAGGATATGTTACTATTTAAAAAAATATATTGACACAATTGCAGTTCAATTATTTGTTAGTTATTTGTAAAGTTGAACAAGTAGTTGCTTGTAACAGGAAAAACATCTGAGGTTGAATGACTGAATCTTTCCCGGGAAATTTATCGTTGACAAAAAATGCTGTGAACAGGCCTGAAACTGTCACAGAACATACAAGTGAAAACTTAGCTCTAACTATTGTAGAAGCCGGTTCAGACCGGAAGGCAGGGGAAATTATATTGCTCAAAGTAGCAGAGATATCCTACCTGTCTGATTACTTTGTGATGATGACGGGTTATTCTAAAGTACAGGTTAGAGCGATCGCTGATGCCATTGAAGGACAAGTAGAACTGGATTGGCAACGACGACCCCTAAGAACAGAAGGTAAAACGGAAGGTACTTGGGTACTACAAGATTATGGTGATGTTATTGTTCATATCATGATGCCTAGAGAAAGAGAGTTTTATAATTTAGAAGCGTTCTGGGGACACGCGGAACGTATTTCTCTACCAAACTCCGATCATGCTGGGGGTTAGCTAACTTATGATCAGATCCTCTCTGGAAAATTGCCCAGTTCCTACCGAACAACAACCACTAAATGAGTACGAAGAATTAAAAAATGCCTGGCTATTTCGAGATAGTACCCTCAGTTGGGGTAACTACGCCAGGAAAATTTTTTGGATTTGGGCTTGGTCGTGGTTGGTAGCGGGTCCTGTTGCCTCAGCAAGTTTTAATCCACAAAAGCAGATATTTAATTTTCTCCTTTGTGGATCTGCTGGTGCTAGTGTAAGTGTAATTCTGGTATTGGTGCAGTTATACTTAGGTTGGTTCTATGTGCACAATCGTCTCAACAGTTCCACCATATCCTATGAAGAGTCTGGTTGGTACGATGGGCAAATTTGGACAAAACCTCAAGAAGTAATCAACCGCGATCGCCTAATTGTCACCTATGACATCAAACCAATTCTCCAGCGCCTAAAAATAAGCTTTGGTATAATTGCTCTGATGTATCTAATTGGTACTACAGTTTGGCATTTCTTGTAAATAGTCATTATTTATTAGTGATTAGTCATTAGTAAGACAACTGACAACAAACTGACAATTGATCACTGACAACTAACTACATATATAAACCCATGACAATGGGAAAAAGAACTCAATCGACAGCCCTGGAAGTCCGGTTGCTGCGGGAAGGTATTATCGAATCTCGGCATATAGTCCAGGCTGTTGTTAGCGACGACCGGGGACGGGTACTGTCTGTTGCCGGTAATGCAGAAACAGCCGCATTTGTCCGTTCTGCCCTGAAACCATTTCAAGCCCTAGCCGTTACGAGCACAGGCACATTAGAACGCTATGATTTGAGCGATCGAGATCTAGCTATTATCACCAGTTCCCATCAAGGGACTATAGAACAGGTAAGGCAGGTATTTAATATACTCTGGCAAGCAGATATTGATGTTAATGCCCTACATTGCCCCATTCTTCCAGATAAACGCAGTCCCCTAGAATATAACTGTTCTGGTAAACACGCCGGAATGTTAGCCGTTTGTCAACAACGCCATTGGCCATTAACTAGCTATTTGGATCGTAAACATCCAGTTCAACAGTTAATTATCACCAAAATCGCCGAATTGCTGCGAATGCCGGCGGAGGAATTTCTCACCGCCCATGATGACTGTGGTGCACCCACATACCTGATGCAACTGAGTCAAATGGCTGCTTTATATGCTGTACTCGCTTCAAGTAATAGCTTAGATATGGAACGCATTGTCCGCGCTATGAACCATCATCCTGTGATGGTAGCTGGAGAAGGACAGTTTGATACGGAATTAATGCGTTTCACTCCCGGTGAACTGGTAAGTAAATCCGGTGCGGAAGGAATACAGTGTATTGGCCGCCTGGGTGAAGGGATGGGATTAGCAATTAAAGTTATGGATGGGGCAAAACGGGCCAAATATGCCGTAGCTATTCACATCCTCCAACAAATGGGTTGGATTACTCCCAGTATTGCCCAAAGTCTGTCTGAGAAGTTTATGAACCTGGGGAAATACAAGCGATTGGAAGTAATTGGAGAATTATCGCTTTTATAGTTGACAAACTTTTGACTTCGCGTTATATTGAAGAAGTCGAGAGGCAAACGACAAAAGCAACGCGGGATAGAGCAGCCTGGTAGCTCGTCGGGCTCATAACCCGAAGGTCAGTGGTTCAAATCCACTTCCCGCCACCAAATAAGAAAATAAGCCCTTACAAAGTTGTTAATCTTTGTAGGGGCTTATTTTTTTAGCCCGCATCTATACAACGCCTGGTTGTCTACGGGTATCAGTTTTGACGGTGCTTGTTTTATTTTGAAACAACTCAAGGAACAAGAACCGGAGTTGTTTATTTTGGGTCAAGGTAAGCGGTTTATGTTGTTGTTATCACAGGATGATTCGCTTTCTTTGGTAGAGTTTGATCGGAAAATGGCGATCGCATCCATAGATTAAGGTAAGGCGACGAATTTCAAGAAATTGTAGTTGATTTAGTCGAAACCTTTAACTATCTTTTAGGTTTAAATGTCCAACGTATTCAAAACCCGGATAATGTTAAATCTGTTAAATGATCATAGCTGGTATAGTTTACAAATTCCACCCCAAGCATTAGAGTTTACATCATTTCATCAAGTTAAGCAATGGCAGGAAATCGCAGTTGCATTATTAAAAAAATATTGCGATCGCCTTTACAAATCTTCACAATCAGCATGGGAAAGTCAATATTTAGAATTTCTGAAATTCTACCATCTCCCCAAACCCCAAAAAACACCGATGACAATATTAATCTTTGTAGGGGGTTATTTTATTGGGGTGTAGGGAGGTAATTCATGAATTACCTCTACTGTCTTAACAATTCTAGGTTAAGAAAATGTAGGTTAATTTCTCTGACCAGTAACAATGTATGTAACTCGTTGAGCTATATTGGTAGCGTGATCTGCCATACGTTCTAAACAACGAATTGCCAAAGTTAACAGCAGAATTGGTTCAATGACCCCGGAAAAATTTTCTTGGTGGGCAAAGGTTTGATAAAGATGTTCATAGGCATTATCTACAGCATCATCTAATTGTTTCATTCTTTGTCCGCTGGTTTCGTCTAAGTCTGCTAAGGCAACTAAACAAGTTGCTAACATAGCTTGGGCGTGTTGAGACATTACCGCCATTTCTGGTAAAGAACTATGTTGAGGGTAGGGGAAGAGTTTAATGGCAATTTCCCCTAAATCTTTTGCATAATCTCCAATTCGTTCTAAATCTCGAACTAGTTGCATGAAGGCACTTAAACACCGCAAGTCTTTTTCTGTTGGTCTTTGGCTGATGATAATTGCGGTGCAATCTGATTCTATTTGTCTATAAAAGCGATCAATTTTTTTGTCTAGTCGGGGTATTTGTTCGGCGGACATTAAGTCACCATTAAATAAGGCTTGGTGACTGAGACGAAAAGATTGTTCTACTAAAGCACCCATACGTAACAAATCCCGTTCTAAACGCCTAATATAACGTTCTATGGGGAGTATTTCAGAATTTGAAGCATAAAATACAGTTTTCACATTTCTCACATAAAAAGAGTATATATTTTTTTAATTATAGTCTTGATTAGTCGAGTTTGTCATGATTTGAGGTAATTGAATTTGTATCCAAGCGCCGCCCGTTTCCCTATGGTTCATAGCCTTAATGAAACCACCGTGAGCAATGATTATTTGCTGGACAATAGCTAGACCTAAACCTGTACCTGCAATACCAGTAGGGGAATTTGTTTCATTGACTGGTGAACGATAACGGGCTTTATCTCCGCGATAAAATCTTTCAAATACATGAGGTAAGTCTGCAACAGTAAAACCAGTGCCAGAGTCAATGATATTAATTTCCAGCATTTGACCCTTATCAGTGGAAATTATTTTAGTTTGAATGTCAATAGTAGTATTATTGGGACTATATTTTATGCTATTATCTAGCAAATTGATAAATACTTGATAGAGTCGAGATCTATCTCCGTGAATGCAGATGGTTTCCAGACCGGAATAGGTCATAGTTAGAGATTGAGGTTGGGCAATTGGTTCTAGGGTTTCCCATGCGGAGATGATCAGCGATCGCATTTCCACCATTTCTAAATTCAACTCCATAGTGGGATTATTTTCCATTTGCGTCAGTTCTAACCAACTTTCCACCAAATTAATCAGGCGGTCTACTTCGTGCATGAGTCTATTAACCCAACGGTCTAAAGGTGGTTCCAAACGGGTTTGTAGAGTTTCCACCACCAAACGAATAGCGGTGAGGGGGGTACGGAGTTCATGGGCTAAATCCGAAAAAGAGCGATCGTGTTCTTGTTTCAAATCTAGCACAGCCTGACAATTTTCCAAAAACACCCCCACTTCTCCCTTAGCCAAGGGCAAAGTTGAAGCTCGCAATAACATAGACTTTACCTCTATCATCACCTTAGCATCCTCACAAGCGGGATGAAAGACCCATTCCTGCACCTGGGGTTTTTGCCAATCACGAGTTTGTTCAATTAACTGGTCTAATTCATAGGACCGCACTAGTTCTAGCAACAAACGCACCTGACCTGGTTGCCATCTTTGCAAATACAAGATTTTCCGAGCTTGCTGATTGCACCATAATAGTTGATTTTCCTCATCTACCTGCAAATATCCCAGGGGAGCAAAATCGAGTAGTTGTTGGTAAGTAGACAGTAACTTCTGTATATCTTGCCTTTGTTTATTGATTAAGGAAACTTCCTGCCGCAATTGAGGTCTTAGCAGTAGTTTAATATTGGTAATTTTGGGGGGGTAGGAACTTAACGGTTGTAATAATCGCTGTAAATACCAGTGGAGATGAACCTGTTGCCAGACCCAAAAACCAAGGCCGACTGCTAAACCTAAAAAAAATCCCAATAAAAACATTGAAGTCCCTAGTTGCTGTGTAATTACTCAAAATTAGCAACTATCTTCCACAATTAACCAAATCTGTAGCCAAAACCTCTCACTGTGATAACGTACTCTGGATGACTAGGATCTATCTCCAGCTTTTCCCGTAGCCAACGGATATGAACGTCAACGGTTTTGCTATCCCCAACAAAATCCGGTCCCCATATTTGGTCTAATAACTGTTCCCGTGACCATACTCGACGGGTATAACTCATAAATAATTCTAACAGGCGAAACTCCTTGGGAGATAAATTTGCCTCTTGTCCTCGCACCGTTACCCGACATTCTTGGGTATTTAAAGTTATATCCTTGTATTTGAGGACAGGAACTTGTGGCAATGTACTTAAACGCTGACGGCGAAGTAGAGCTCGACAACGTGCTACTAATTCCCGCATACTAAATGGTTTAGTCAAATAGTCATCAGCACCCACTTCTAAGCCCAGGACTCGGTCAGTTTCACTACCTTTAGCACTTAGCATTAAAATTGGTACAGAGTTGCCTTGATAACGCAGAAAACGGCAAATATCTAGACCATTAATTTGTGGTAGCATTAAATCTAATAGTACCAGGTCTAAGGATGAGTCTTGAGGATTATTTTCACAAGTTTTCAGATATTCTATTGCTGCGCGTCCATTATTGGCAGTAATTACCTCATAGCCTTCTCCTTCCAGGGCAAAAACTAGCATTTCCCGAATCAGTTCTTCGTCTTCTACTATCAAGACGCGGCTAGTCTGTCCAATGTCCGCTCTTGCAGAATATTTAGCTAATTCACTGGTATACATTGATTTTGTAAGTGTATAACAAAGGCTAGTATATTATAAATCATGCCAATGATAGATTTATTTTGATTTTGTTTATGATTTTGTTTATATTTTGTTGAATTGTCTTGACAACCGCAGACTACTCTGTAAAAGTTTTAGTACAGAGCTACTAATTTTCTGAAGCAATCCAGAAATTTATCATTAGAAATCTGGTGAAAAATAATGTCAAGACGTTCCATGGAAGGTCTCTACAATGGTTTCAAACCAGGCATATTTAATTACCACCAGATGTCTATTAATTTTGTACAACAACATCAGCTATGAATAGTACCATCAGGCATAATTGCCCCAGTTAAGAAAGTTTCACTCATATCCGTGTCCTCTAAATTAGCTCCAGTTAAGTTCACTTCGCATAAATTAGCTTCGCTTAAATCAGCACCACTCAAGTCTGCCCCTTGTAAGTCTGCTTTCCACATTCTTACACCTCCCATTTTCGCACCACTGAGGTTTGCACCTCGGAGATTTGCGGCGGAAATTGAGGCCATGTGTAAATTAGCATCACACAAGTTAGCACCATTTAACAATGCACCGCTAAGATCGGATTCATTTAGATGAGCAGTTGACAAGGTAGCTTCAGTTAAATCAGCACCACAAAGAATTACATCGGATAAATGCGCTCTTTCTAACTTTGCCCCTTGGAGATTGGCTTTACTTAAATTAGCTCCACTTAAAGATGCTGCGGTGAGATTAGCTCCTCTTAAATCTGCTCTGCCAAAGTCCACACCACCTAAGTTGACTCCTTGTAAATTTGCTCCTGGTAAAGCAATACAATTAAAGCTTCTTTCTCCTATGGCGTATCTGGCTAAAAGTTCTTGAACATTCATAGTTTTACCTGAGTAAGTAGTCAGACAAAATTCAAAAAGTAATTAAATATTGATTACAGAATAACTACTGATAATATGGTTTATCTTTGCCATTTATTTGCTCGAACCATAAATATATCTCCAATTATTAATTTATTCACATTTTTTAACTTATTGACAAGAAAAAAAATGCTACAATCAACGGATAAGCTAAACGCGGATAAGTATTCATGAATACTAGCGACTTAAAACTGGGTAAGTATTTGACTTTAGAGGAATTTTGTACCTGTAGTCAAACTTATCATAAATATGCCGAAAATATCAACCCATATCCACAAAATATATCGGAAGTTATTCCTGCCTTACAGGATTTACACAAATTTATCATTGACCCAATTATAGATTATTTTGGTCGAGAAAAATTTCGACTTACCTACGGGTTTTGTTCCGCAGATTTAAAAAAGTATTTGGAGAAAAAAGACCCAATTACAGGTAAAAAAAATGGGCGTGTTGCTCCTAACCTTGACCAACATATCAGCTATGAAATCAATAAAAATGGTAAATACTACTGTGAAAGATTAGGTGCTGCTTGTGATTTTTTGATTATAGATTTACCGAGTACAAAATTAGTAGAGTGGATTTTGCAAAATAAATTACCTTTTGATTCTCTCTATTTTTACAGTGACCTGCAAGGGATTCACATTAGTTATGGAAGGCAACATAAACGGGATATTTGGACATTTAATAATTCGGGACTTCCCACAAAAAAAGGAATTGGAGATTGGATAAAATTAGCTGAGGAAATGAAATGCAGATAAACGCAGATAAACGCAGATAAAATTTGATGGGAAATTTACCTACAAATCAAGTCTGTTCTCTGCTAGAAATTCTGAATCTTGACATTAATTGATTTTATTTCTTTCTATTTTACGGTGATTAACGGCATTTTTTAGTAATTTTAATTTATAGGGATCAGCATCTTTTGCCCAATTTAACTTGAAACCCTGTAAAATAGAGCAATTTTCTTTTAAACATTTTTTCCAGCCAGAAAGATGACTAATATTGTGCCAATTATCCAAAAGTCCTCTATCTTGTTCTTGACGAGTTAATTTAGCAAATTTTTCATATTGGGGATAATCGGGAGTAACTAAAGATTCTATTTGATGTAGAATTGGCGGATCATCTTCTAGATTATAATCTTGATAGGTAATGTGCAAATCTCGTAAGTCAATTGTCATAACTTTTGATAAAATAGGATGGGGATCGGTATCAAAATCAGGATAAAATAAATAGGAAATCTTGGGTGTTTTGAGATGAAATTTAATCACGTTTGCTTGTTCTAATCTACCAATGGTACGACTTGCACAACCTTCATAAAGACGTAATAAAGGATCAATTGCTTGTAGTGCGGAAATATGAATCCAAAGAGAATTAGGGAGTTTTTTTCCGACCTTACTTTGTTGACAACGTTTAATAATTAGTTCTGTATTTCCTAAACTGCGTAACATTAGGTCAGCATCCAAACAGGCTTGTTTATAACTACTATATAAACTAAGTATGTCCTCTTGTACTGCTGGGGCTAATTGTCCTAAGCGGGGACGACGGCTAAAATTGCACAGTGCTAAATAAACCATCAAATCCTGACGGCGTTTGTCAGCGATCGCTTCCCATTCATCTATGTCTGTTGCCTGTATAATGATATTAAAAGCCCGTCGTAATGTCCCAAATTGTTCGGTAATTTCTGCTTCTTGGGATAATTCCCCCTTACTGGGAAGTCTTCCCCGTTCCGTCATGAAATTCATCAAGGGCGTTAACAATTCCTGATATTCTTCAAACCGCTTCACACAAGCGCGTATCCTGGGAGTAGTGGCGCGAGATCGGAAACGAGAAGCGCGAAATAGTTCTGCTTGAGCTTCATCTCGAAAAACAAAATAAACCCCCAAACCGGCAGGAATAGCATCAACTTCTAATACCTGGTCAATGTAAATTTTTAATTCTTCTTGTTCATAGTATTTCTGAAATGTGTTGCGATTAGTAATGATCCCATCACCATAGGCAATCACACCTCGTTTAATATCAGATATTAATACTTGGGCGGCTACTAGTAGTACCTTCTGGGTTAATTTCCAAGCTTGTATTAAAGCTTCTCGGCGCTCGTTTTGATTTTCAATGACATTAATTACGAATCCAATATTAACAATATCCGCAGCTATTTTAGGGGTGTTTGGGGAGTAGTAAGGGTCCCAACCAGAACTGTTATAACCTTGTTGAGCAATGCGGGTAATATCCCCACCATGGCCACAACCATAATCAAAAAAGGTAGTTTGTGGAGTAAATAAGCCAGATTCTAGGGCTAATCGCACAGGACGGGATAAATCAGGGCGAATAATAGCAGCTTTATATCGTTCTATTTTTGGAACTATATTTGTATCTATGGAACTAATTTCTCTTTTAATTAAACGATGTCCTTTTATTTTGACACCATAGACTTGTAAGCGTTGTTCCCAACCTAACTTAGTACCAATTCCTTGAGGATGATTAAGTAAACCCAAAGCCAATTGAGCGCGAGTCAAAGCGGCAAATTCTTCATAGAGGGGATAGTCTGGGGTAACAAAGGTTTCTTTGCGATGAAGAATAGGGGGATTTTCTGAATCGCTATAATCTCGACAGCTAAATTCTAGAGTTTCTAGGTCAACCTGAATACTAACCCGTAAAGCTGGATGAGGATTGGTATCAAAATCAGGATAGAATAGATAGGATATCTTAGGTTTATTAGTGCTGAATTTAACTAAAGTTGCTGCTTGGACTTGAGGTACAGCATGACGAGCGCGACTTTCGTATTCCTGAAGCCAAGGGTGAAGAGTATGTAATGCTAAAATATGAATGTAAAAAGCATCAGGCAACATTTTGCCAACGGAATTGTCTTGGCAATATTGAGTTATGTTACTCATATCAATAGGATGAAACATTGAGATATTTTCCTCAAGTACATTCCACTTTATGATTAGATTTAACCATTAGTGTGTCAAATAGGCAAGAGGCTTCTGATTTTTTGCTCTAAACTTTATTAAGATAAATGAAGTAAATTTTTGTTACTTTATATAAGTTGACATTTCTTAATTTTAATCAATATATAAAGTAAGTTCTTGAATTTTTAATAATACTTATATCTTGTTGTAGATTTATGCAGTCAATTAATATCAGAATTGTGTAATCTGAAAAGAACTAAATTAATGATTAAATAGAGGTCTAATGACTCCGACTATCATGCGTCAACTTTGGTCTATAGTTGAAGCCACCCATACAGTAACCCTATTGCAACTAGACGATGCGAGTTTGGTGCAATGGTTGGTTAAACAAATCACTAATCAAGCATTCTTAGATCCTAGTGAAACTGATTTTCTCTGTGAGTACATTCAGTCTCGTTTGAGTCTGATTCGTGATTTAGCTTATGAACGCCAACAATCTTAGTAGAGTATGTATGTTATTTAATGAGCGATGGTAAATAACCTTCTACTAAACAATCAGTACCGACGATCCGCCAAGTCACACGTTCTAAGGCCAACGCTTGGGTCATATTAGTTAAACCCAAATCCCCTACTGGTGTAGGAGCATAATCTCCACCAATAATTTTCGGGGCGATAAATGCCATAATTTTATGGACAGCACCCTGAGCGATCGCACTAGCTGCTAAAGTTCCCCCACATTCCCATAGCACGCTACAGAAACCACGCTCATATAAATAGTCCATGACTTGATTGGGTGTCAGTGAAACAAACTCCACCACTTCCACCCCTTTTGATCGTAGCATCTTTTGAAAAGGCTGTGAACTACCAACTTCCGTTAATACCAAAGTTGGGGCTGTATTAGTATCCCATAGTTGAGCTTGTTCTGGTAAATTTAGACTCCGACTCATGACCACTCGCAGGGGATTATGAGCCTCAATCTGATGACTAGTGAGGTAAGGGTTATCTTGTCTGACTGTATTTCCACCAACAATAACAGCATCACAAGTAGCTCGGAGACGGTGAACCTCGGTTCGAGCATCTTGATTTGTCACCCAGGCACTATGACCACCAGTAGTAGCGATTTTACCATCTAAAGTCATGGCATATTTCAAAATTCCTAAAGGGCGTTTGTAGAGGATGCGATGGATGAAACCTTCATTTAATCGTTGACAGGCTGCTTCCTCAACGCCTACTACTACTTCTATTCCGGCTGCACGTAGCCGCCCAATCCCCCCACCAGCGACCAATGGGTTAGGGTCAACCATTCCCACGATCACCTTAGATACACCGGCATTAATTAGTCCTTCGGAACAGGGAGGAGTGCGTCCATAGTGGTTACAGGGTTCAAGACTAACATAAACAGTGCTACCCCGCGCTCTGTCTCCTGCTGCTCTGAGGGCAAAAACTTCTGCATGGGGTTCGCCGGCACGGGGATGAAACCCTTCCCCGACAATCTTGCCATCTTGAACAACCACCGCACCAACTAAAGGATTGGGTGAAGTGCGTCCCAAAGCAGTGCGGGCTAATTCCAGACAACGTAACATTATCCGCGAGTCAAAGTCATTACCTACTGTTTCTGTGACTATTGGCTGTTGTGAAAGTTGGGAATTTTGGGGTAAAGATGCAGATGTAGTAGAGAACCCTGGGGAATTATCCATTTAACTTATGAATTACGAATTAATTTGATCTGCCGCCACCAATGGTTGAGAGGATGGTACACCACTGGAGCCCACAAACTGCTGAGAATTGCTGAAGCTAATGCACCCCGTTGGTAATATGTCCAAATACTTTCCCAATGGCGATCGCCCATGAAAGATAACTGCACAGCAAAAATAGTATCTGATACCACGGCCATACCAAATACAATTAAAGCAATAGAAATAAAGTCTTCTTGAATAAACCTCTGCTTTTGGATTAGTGCCGTCAACATTCCGACCACTCCTAAACTCAAGGCATGACTGGGATCTGGTGATGTCATCCCATCTTGCAACAACCCTAAAATTATTCCTGATAGCATACCAGAAAATACCGAGCGATTGACACTCCAAGCCACGACCCAAATCAGTAACCAGTTAGGACCGATGCCTAATAATTCCATACCAATAAGACGAGTTGGGGATAGCAACAAACATAACAGCACAGTCCCCACTATCACCACCCAATCTACAAATTGATGCCACCAGGGATGCCAAAGTGCTAATGGCGGAATTAAAGAATAAGATTTGCCGATTGATGATGGTTTTTGACTTCTTTTACCAATAAATCCAAGTATCTTCATTTTTATGGCCGTGGGTGATGGGGAAGAGGAGAATAGGTTTCAATTTACAAACAAATTTTTTAGCTCCTGAATTTTTAATTTTTAATTTTTAATTTCTCTGGACTTTCCGACTCTTGTTTCTCTACTTGGGGATAAACCGTTACCCAATCTAAATAGCGAATAGGTGGGAATAGTTCCACTTTGGCAATTGAAGCTGGGAGTTTCTTCAAATCTAAATATTTGATTCTACCTATGGGTAACCCAGGGGGAAATTTCTGACTATAAGTAGATGTAGAGACTAAATCACCTACTTTCACATTAGGAATTTTTTCATAAAACTCTAGTATGCCTTCACCCGAAGCATCTCCTTGTAAAATTCCTTTTGCTGATGTACGGCTAACAGTCACACCTATTTGACTTTTTAAGTCACTCACTAGTATTACAATACTGGTATTAGATGTCACGTTTTCAACTAATCCCACTAACCCACCATCAGCTTTAACAATAGAACCGGCTTTGATCCCGGATGCGCTGCCACGATTTAAAATTACTTGTTGCCACCAATGATTTGCACTCCTACCGACTACCCGCGCTATAATCGTTTTTTGTGACTGGGATTCTTTCTCTACATAGCCCACTAAACTTTTTAATTTTTCATTTTGGCTTTCTAACTCGGTTATACGAGTTTCCAACTCTAGCATTTTGGCATCCCGGAGATTTTGCTCTGGCATTGTACCTGAGTGTAGGTTCTGTAAGGGACTGGTTATAGTTTGATATATCTCACGCAATAATGCGCCCTTGGTTTCTCTAAGTGTCCAAGCACTACCTATAACTAAGGCTAATAATCCTACTTGTAATCCCTTGTACTCCCACCAACGTCTTGCAGTAAACATATACACCTGTAAATATTTATAAACTTATTGAATTTTGCAGACAGAAGAACTGATTCCAATGCCTGAATTTTATGTTGACATAGTTACTACTAATATCCATAGCATTTACCAAGAAGCGTGAGGCACAGAGTTTTTTAGTTTTAGGGAACTCTTAACTGGGAACAGTAAATAAATTAGGGTGTACCTCATGAGACGGGGAAAGGCTATAGCTTTCATGATTAGTTGATTAATGATATCAAAAATCAATAAAAGCCGTCCTAGAAGCGTTACACAGAGCTTATCGAAGTGGACGGGGCTTGTATACCATTATTTTCGGTCATGAATTAAATAAATACAGAATGCAGTATTTATAATTTACTAGTTGTTGTTACATATTGCGAGAGCGACCGCTAAATACTCTTTCTAGTTGCTTGAAGTTTTCTAATACACGCCCTGTTCCCAAAACCACGCAACTGAGTGGATCAGCTGCAATATGGGTAATAATTCCTGTTTCATGACTGATCAAGGTGTCTATACCTTTAAGCAATGCTCCACCACCAGCTAACATAATACCTCTATCAATAATATCTGCTGCCAGTTCGGGTGGTGTGCGTTCTAATGTCCGTCTAACGGCTTCTATTATCACTGCTAGAGGCTCTAACATACTTTCTCGAATTTCTGGTCCTTTGATGGTGACAGTTCTGGGTAAACCAGATAGTAAATGTAAGCCGCGTACTTCCATGTAGCTATTGTTATCATCTGCGGTCGGATAGGCTGAACCGATTTTAATTTTAATATCCTCGGCAGTTCTTTCGCCAATTAGGAGATTGTGAATTTTTTTCATGTACTGAACGATTGCCTCTGTCAATTCATCTCCAGCAATTCGTACTGACTCGCTAATTACCGTACCTTGGAGACTTAATACTGCTACTTCTGTTGTCCCGCCACCAATATCAATAATCATGTTACCTGTCGGTTCAGCAACGGGCAATCCTGCACCAATGGCTGCTGCTACTGGTTCATCAATGAGATATACTTCCCTTGCTCCGGCTTGGGTGGCGGCATCCATTACAGCCCGTCTTTCTACTCCTGTGACACCGCTAGGGATACCGATGACAATGCGGGGTAACATCAGGGATCTTCCTTCATTAACCCTTTGAATAAAGCTCTTTAGCATTAATTCGGCAGTATCAAAGTCGGCGATCACACCATCACGGAGAGGACGGAGGGCGATAACATTGCCGGGTGTACGACCGAGCATTTTTTTCGCGTCTTCTCCTACTGCTAAGGCCACTTTTTCATTTTGATCAATGGCTACTACGGAAGGTTCTTGAAGTACAATTCCTTTACCGGATACATAAACCAGGGTGTTGGCTGTACCGAGGTCGATACCCATATCCCATGATGGACGAAAATTCCTGAAAAAACCCACTCTTTTTTTACCCCCTATGTGCGCGATTTGCGATTATAAAGATAATATCTAATAATGTTGCATCTATGCTCTTTGTTTGCCTGACCCCAGTAAAATAGACTATTGTTTGACCTAGCTTGTCAAAGTTGATTTTGGTTGCACTATTTACGGGGATCTTATATCTATTTTCTGAATATTACTCAGTGTAAACGTATAATTGTTTCTAGTGATCCAGTTTTTTGTGCGTTTTTGTTAAAGTTAACGTTAACATCATAGCATATTATAGCATATTTTTATTATTTTCACAATTAGTTATTATAGAAGGCAAAAGGGGGGGAGGCAGGGGGGGGGTGAAATACTCATATTGCTTGGGTTTTGCCTGTTTAGTTTCTACCTCACGGATGTGCAGCCTGTTGTATTCTAAAATTTAGATAACATATTACAAACATACTCAAGGGAAATCTATGACTATTAATGTTGTGACTTTGGTTGGTCGTGTGGGCGGTGACCCGGATATGAAGTTTTTTGAATCGGGAAAGGTATTGTGTCAGTTAACACTTGCTGTTAATAGGAAATCACGTAACAGTGATAAGCCGGACTGGTTTAATCTGGAACTATGGGGAAAAACGGCGGAAGTTGCGGGGAACTATGTCCGTAAAGGTAGTTTAATTGGGGTGAAAGGTGCTTTGAAGTTTGATACTTGGAGCGATCGCCAATCTGGAGTTGCCCGATCAAAACCTGTGATCCTAGTAGATCAGTTAGATTTACTAGGTTCTAAGCGGGATGCGGATGCTGGAATGTCTGATATGTCACCGGATAATTTTTAATTGGTCAGTGGTCAGTTGTTGGTGGTCAGTTGTTCATTGTTTTTGTTTGCTACTGACTAATCACTAATAACCACTGACTAATGACTAATGACTAATAACTAATTTGTAATGTTACTGATGCTTGTACTTCCTGTTCACCAGCAACTATGGGAGTGGAAGCTTGAGCAAGTGCCGTTTTAGCAACATCAGCCCGATAAAGCATGGGTGGTGGAGGTGGGGTGGCATCATTAATTTGTATACTGATAATGTCTTTCTGTTGTAATCCTAAGCTACTAAGAACTGCTTGTGCTTGTGCTTGGGCTTCTTGGGTAGCTTTTTTTAAAGCTTGTTTTTGGGCACTGGCGATCGCCTCATCACTAGCAATAAAACTCACACCATTAATTTGTGTCGCCCCTGCTTTAACGGCATCATCTAATAATGTTCCTGTTCCATCTGTAGGAACGCGGAAGCTGACTGTATTATTAGCCACATAGCCTATAATACGTTGGACATTATTATTGTAGTTATATATGGGGTTGAGGGTAATTCCTGTGGTGGTTAATTTCTGGACATTGCGTTTTTTCAGTAACGCAATCACTGCTGATGACCTACGGGCGGCTTCTTTTTGCACGTCTTGAGGTGTTTTACCTTGCACTTCCACGCCCAAGCTAACTTGGGATAGGGTTGTGGAAATTGTTTCTACCCCTCTGCCACTGACGGTTAAAGTCCGCCATAATTTTTCTTTTTCTTGTGCTGATGCTGGTAAAATAAACATCACGCACATAAATATACTCAAAGATAGAAGTTTCCCAATCTTCTTACTTGGAAAACGAGAACTGGATACAACAGCGATAGACATTTTCTTGAACACTCCTCTAAAAACCCATCAACTCTTGGTTAACTGTTAATAATCAACTAATAATCAACAGCCACCAAAACATTTTCACATCCAAGGTGAATTACTTGATGCAATTTGGATATTTATAGTTTCTCGCTGGTTAAACTTATGTGAGTTTCAGTTACATTTTTTGTAACGGTAAAAATTATGTCTTGGCTTTGTTGACCTTAATCCTAGCTTATGAAATTATTTTATGATAGTTCTTCCTTATCAATTTTAGCATAGCATATTTAAAATCGAATGTCAAGCCCTATTTCCTCTTTTTTGCGCGACTCGATTTAAAGGGTAGAAATAGAAAGGTAGATTAAGACTTATACTTTAGTAAGAGGATGTTTTAAAAGTCATAGTTGATGTATCAAATATTTTTTACCGGACTTGCGTGGACACGGTAGCCCGGATAAGGGAGAATTAAGAAGGCATTTAGAAGCCATATCTCTGATTCAAGCACGTCAGCAAGGTTTTACAGGAACAGGTAAAGGAATAACTGTAGCTGTTCTCGATTCTGGTATAGACGCAAATCATCCAGAAATACAAGGTAAAATAATAGAATCCTATCGTTTAAATTCCAGAACTCAGGAAATCCAAACCGTACCATTTGAAGATACAGATGGACATGGTACTCATGTTGCAGGTTTAATTTGTGGAAACAACGTTGGTGTTGCACCAGAAGCGCGAATTATTAACAGTATTATGTTTCCTCAAGGTGTATGTAATCTTTCAGATTGGATATCTTGGTTTAACTGGTTAGCATTGCAACCAGAAATTGATATAGTTAATATTTCTGCGGGGGAAACTTCTTTACCAGCAGGTTATTTTGAATTATTTAATTCTTTAATTGATGATTTAATAGCTGTGGGTTTACTTCCCATTTGTGCTGTAGGTAATGAAGGATTTAACCGTTCTCGTACACCTGGTAATTGTAAAGGTTCGCTGTCTGTAGGTGCTACCAATAATAATCATAGAGTAGCATCTTTTAGTGGTAACACTACCATCACAAATGATTATCAATCTTATAATGTTCCCTATGTAGTAGCACCGGGAGAAAGCATTTATTCATCTGTTATAGGTGGAAGTTATGAAGCGTGGGATGGTACATCTATGGCCACACCTATAGTTTCTGGTGTAGCAGCTTTAATATTAGAGAGGTATAATAAAAATATGTCAGTTCTAAATTTATTAGATGCAATTCTGACCACCTGCAAAGATTTAGGACTAGATAGCAAACGTCAAGGTAATGGTTTAGTGCAAATACCAACTACACTATACTCAACATAGGGGAAAAAGGCGTTGCTGATTTGATGTATGAAAATGATTTTTGATGATATTCAAACCCTTGTAGAGACGTTCTATAGAACGTCTCCACATTGAAATTCATACCTGGTTTCAGCAACTCTGGAAAAAATAGACCTTGAGAAGATTAAGAAAAGCCAGATTTTTAATGGTTTAGCAGTGCTAAACCCCAACCATAAAATCAATTAGTTATTTTGAGTATATATGAAACTTAAAGAAGACCAAATTAGTAAAATTGACCCTTTGCTAGAAGAAGCGTTAATAAATGCCAAGGGTGATGAAAAAATGCGGGTAATTATGACCTTGGGTAATGAAAATCAACTCAGGAATAATCAAAGTATTTCAAATCTTAAAAATACTGATTTTTCATCACCTGTAGCATACCGACAAGCATTAATTGAACAGCGTAAAAATCAACTTTCTCAAATTATAGGTGATACAGTTAAAGAACTACAAAAACTATCTTTAACAACCCAGGGTGGCACAATTAGTCGTGTTTTGGTTGTGGAAGGTTCAGCTACAGATATATTAAAATCATTAGAATTATCTGGTGTTCATCATGTTAGTTTAGACCACCTGGTAGGATTATCAGAAATTGTCCCAGATGAAGCAGTTAATCATTTTGCCCAATTGTATATAAAAATTTTAGGAATTGAGTTAGATAAGAAAACTCAAAAATTAATTTATCAAGCAGCTAAACAATATATTCTCAACTATCAAAAGCGATATAATCGCTTGCGAGTTCTGGGAATGTCACAACCTGTAAATTTAGATGATATTTATACAGAAGTCCAATGTTTACAACCTGATGAGGTGGAAAAATTTACATCATTAGCAGCATTAGAAGAGAGTTATCGTCAAAATAGTAGTTCCAGATTGACTAATCAAAAATCTGCAAGAGAAGATGGAATAAAAATTGCTAATCAATATCAATATTTAATGATTTTAGGACAACCAGGTGCAGGTAAATCTACATTTTTAAGAAAAATAGGACTAGAAACACTTAAAGGTAATTCTGGACAAATTCAGGGAGAAACTATTCCTGTTTTATTAGAATTAAAACAATTTACCGGTAATAAAGTTAATATTTACAATATTATTGAGGAATTAGCCAGAACTCCTTTATTATTAACTTTTCTTTGTTTAGAATACGATGAATCTCAAAATCTACCAAAAAATCGAGCTACATTATATGGTAATGCTTTAGATATTTTATTGCGAAGATGGGCAGCAGAAAAAAGATTACCCAATGAACCAGGTTATCAGCAATTGGGTATTGATTTAGAAAAAATTATGTTGGCAGAAATTGCTTATAATAATTTTGCCGCAGATAAATTATTTTTCTCCCAGCAAGAGGTTTTAAATCAAATTCAAAAGTTTCTAGCTAGTAATTATAATACTCCGAAAAATTTAGATGATGGTAAATTATTGGATGTTATTACTATTGAACAGGGAATTTTAGTAGAACGGGCTAGGGATGTATTTTCTTTTTCTCATCTAACACTACAGGAATATTTAACCGCACAGTATATTTATGATTATAATAAAGTTAATGAATTAGTTACTGAACACCTGACGGATAAACGTTGGCAAGAGGTATTTTTATTAGTTGCTGGGGTAATGCGTGGTGGTGCTGATAACTTGTTATTATTGATGGAAAGGGAAGTACAAAAATATATCAATACCCCGAAATTACAAGCTTTATTGAATTTGGCAGAAAAAGTTACAGTAGGATCTGAGGGTAATTATAAACCAGTTGGGAAACGTGCAGTTGCGATCGCCTACGCCAACGCCTACGCCAACGCCTACGCCTACGCCAACGCCAAATTAAACCCACTTGCTATTCCTCATCATAATCAACCGGAAAAAGTACATCAAGATTTTGCCAGAAATTTGATAAAAACCATACTTGAAGGCTTTAATCTCAGTCCAGAAATGGTGGATTTATCGAAGAAAGAAATCAATGCTTTAGATAATTATTTATATGCTAATTATTTAATTATCCAATGTAAAGATGCGGCGGTGCGGGTGTCTCCTGCAACCTGGGAAGCAATAGAGGATAGGATGTTGTTGGGGAACAAATAATAATGTTAAAATATAAGAAATTTGCTGTCATAATGAACTTAAAAAGTCAATTTATCTCAATTTTAATTGTCAATATTCCTAACATGAATACCAAAAATATCAATAATAATTTATCTCTGTGGGTAACACAAGCAAAAACCCAAGTCCCAAGGGGAAAAGTTCTAGACCGTATTCCTATCTTGGCTACTGCTAATCCTCTTTGGTTTGCTGTACACATCAGTTTAGAATCAGGGGAAAATTATAGTTTAGGTGATACAGCTTGTGTATTTCCGTTTATGAGTGTGATTAAACCATTCTCTTTTCTGTATCTATTAGAAAAATTTGGATTACAACAGGTTTTACAATGGGTAAGCGTTCAACCATCGGACTTAGCTTTTAACTCCTTAGCACAATTAATAGCAGATAATAGTCATCCCCGTAACCCGATGATTAATAGTGGTGCGATTACCCTCGCTGATAAACTACCGGGTAACAATGCGGATGAATCTACACAATTATTTTATGAATGGCTAAATAAATTAGCTAATACTCAATTATATATAGATACAAATATTTTAACTTCAGTTCGTGCTAATCGTTCTCAAATAAATATAGATATTACTAAATGTCTTCATCAGGCCGGAAATGTAAAGAATATTGAATTTGCTCTTGACATTTACGAACAAATATGCTGTATATGTGGCAGAGTAGAAGATTTAGCCAAGTTAGGAAAAGTATTAGCTTGTCAAGGCGATGTAATTAACAATCAAAATCGGCAAATGGTAAATACAGTCATGTTGACTTGCGGTTTATATGAAGCGTCTGCTGAGTATGCCCTAAAAATAGGGTTTCCCATGAAATCCGGTATTAGTGGGGCATTACTGGCCATAATACCAAATCGAGGAGCAGTAGCCAGTTATAGTCCCGCTTTAGACAGTGTAGGTAATTCCGTAGCTGGTTTGGCATTGATGGAAACGTTGTCTGTCAGCAGTAAGAATGTTTATTTATAAGTAATCGGACAAAATTAAATTCACTGGTTGAGACAGGGAACTTTCTGGGTCTTGGTTCTATAACATGAGGGTTCACTCCAAAATATTTTGCTGCTGCTGACATATCAAGTGTTAATAAATTAGGTTCTCCTAAATCTTTAACCGAGTTAGTTTGAGAACATTTGATATCTAAAACTTTAATAATTTCCTCTGCTACTGCTTGCGCGAGAAGTGGCGGTACAGAATTACCAATTTGTCTAAAACCGTGCCATTTTGTGGGATGAAA
>JBJTTJ010000088.1:0-6662 GCA_046080125.1 Cuspidothrix sp. | reverse complement strand
TAAAGAAATGGCTAAATGAGTAATATCAATACCAATCCAATTTCTGCCTAAATTTTCGGCTGCGTGAATAGCTGTACCACATCCACAAAAAGGGTCAAGGATGATATCATTTTCATTACTACTTGCTTGAATGATTCTGTCTAATAATGTTAAAGGTTTTTGAGTAGGATATCCTAACCTTTCTTTAGCATGGGCGCTAATAGGTAAAATATCAGTCCAAATATTAGTTACTATTCCACCTTTTTGTTCATTAAGATATCTTTTTAATCTAGGACGTTTACTAAAATTAAAACTACCATCGGCTTTTATAGGATAATAAATACGCCCTTCATTATGCAATTTTTGCATAGTATCTTGTTGATAACGCCATCCTTTAGCGGGATAGGGAAAACCCATCCATTCATACATCATTCTTGGACGTGGGTTAGGACTGGCCATATTATCTAATTGATATAGTCCTCGACCATCATGATCATCATGTCTATAAAAATTAGCTATATATTCAGGGTCATTTTCGCCAAATTGGGCTTTAAAAATAGCTGCTTTTGATTTCACATAAAAGAGAATAATATCTGCAACATCCGCAAATTTATATCTAGCGTCACTATGTGCTGTTTGACGTTTCCAAATAATTTCATTTCTGAACTTATCCGCTCCAAAAATCAAATCTAAAATCATTTTTAAATAATGACTTGCTGTAGGATCACAATGTAAATATAAACTACCTGTAGATTTAAGAACTCGATGTAATTCTATCAATCTAATTGCCATCATTACCAAATAAGCTGATAATGAATTTTTACCTAATGTTCTCACTAATAAATCTAAAAATTGATATAATTCACCTTTTTTATCTTGAATTTCATCCAAAAATTTTTCTGATTCAATTCCCCAAGTCCAACTATCTTCAAAAGCTGTAATTTGTGCTTCTGATTTTTCACCAGTGGTATTTTTAAAAATAATATTATAATCAGCTTTAGAGTTAAAAGGCGGATCGAGGTAAATTAAATCAATAGATTCATCAGGGATATTTTCTCTGAGAACTTGGAGATTATCACCGTAATAAAGACGTTTCATATATGGTAAGATTTGGTAAGTTATCAAAAGTGAATAATTAATATGATAACATATAATTAAGTCGAGTTAAGAACTAGAAAAAGCAAGAACCATTTTGTAATTTTCTGTAGGGTCTAAAATACAAAAATTATTTTTATCGTCACTCAGCAACATCAAAATCTTTACAAATGCATAAATTATGCTAAAAAAGCAGTTGATAGTCCTAATATTACCTAACAAATTATGCAAAAATGGTTATCAATTATCGGTATTAGTGAAGATGGTTTGGCAGGGTTAAGTCCTATTGCTGTTTCCTGTTTGGAAAAGGCTAAAATTATTTTTGGTGGGGAACGTCATCTTTCCATGTTACCCCCTGACGACAAACGGGAAAAAATTTGCTGGAAATCACCTTTTCAAACTTCCATCAGTGAAATTATTAGTCGTCGTGGCCAAGCAGTTTGTATTTTAGCCAGTGGCGACCCTCTATGTTATGGTGTGGGTACAACTATTCTGAAAGATATTCCTATTACAGAAATTACAATTATTCCCGCACCTTCAGCTTTTAGTCTAGCTTGTTCTCGATTAGGATGGTCATTAATAGAAGTAGAAACTTTAAGTTTATGTGGTCGTCCGGTTTCTTTGCTGCAATCTTATATTTATCCCGGTGCAAAATTATTAATTTTAAGTGAGGGGAAACGTACTCCGACTAATGTGGCGGAAATTTTAATAAATCGCGGTTATAGTAATAGTCAAATTACCGTTTTAGAAAAAATGGGTAATACTGATGAAAATATTATAACAGATATTTGTAAAAATTGGCAAGAAAAAAATATCGCTGCTTTAAATACTATTGCAGTGGAATGTGTTGCTGATAAGGGAATAGTTGGATTATCAAAATTTCCTGGTTTACCTGATGATGTTTTTCATCATGATGGACAATTAACAAAACGGGAAGTCCGGTCTGTGACATTATCAAGTTTAGCACCTTTACCGGGGGAGTTGCTGTGGGATGTGGGTGCTGGTTGTGGTTCTATTTCTATCGAGTGGATGCGAAGTGATAGAAGATGTAGAGCGATCGCTATTGAGCAAAATTCCGCTAGACTAAATTATATAGCTGATAATGCGGCCGCTTTGGGAACACCGAATTTACAAATTATTGCTGGAAAAAGTGTAGAAGTAGTTCCCAGTTTACCCCCACCAAACGCCATTTTTATTGGTGGTGGTGTCACTGCACCGGCAATATTAGAAACTTGTTGGAATGCTTTACTACCAGGTGGCAGAATGGTAGTTAATGTTGTGACTTTAGAAGGTGAACAAAGACTCTATCAATGGTATGAAAATGTGGGAGGAAATTTCAGTCGCATTGCTATTCAACGCGCTGAATCTATTGGTAAATTTTTAGGTTGGAAAGCAATATCTCCTGTAACTCAATGGGTAGGAGTAAAAAATTAAAGACAATTTAATTTGTGAACTGTTAACTTGCGGTTGGTTATCTTATAGGCGGGTGTTAATGTTAGAAAGAAGGTTGTAGTTCTGAATTTACACTACTTCACAGGAATGAACTAAAGGTAACAATGGCCCAATTTGTTCCTGTCCATTTACAGCTAATTCACTATGACATAAATAGAGTTTATCAGATACACGCGCTAGTAAATCGGTAACAATTCTTTGTAATCTTGCTGTTTCTGCTAATTGTTCATCTGCTGCTGTCCAAGGTTGTCCTAACCTATCCCGTAAAAATAAATTAGCACCAAATAATGTAGCCGCGCCACCTTTAGCCCACAGTGGTGAACCAATATCTAGCCAAAAATGCCAACGGTGATGTTTACGACTGGCACGGTACTGAAATATCGTCGCCAAAGTTACTGACTTTTGATTGCTACTGATAGAACGCACTGGATAGGGATTAGCGGTAATTGTTCCTCGTCGTAGCAATTGAATAAATTCTGCAATGGTGACATTAAGAGTTTGTGGTGTATGCAGTGAAAGCAATAGAGAATCAGTCTGTTTTAAACGTGTATCTATTTCCCAATAATGTTGAGCAGTTTCTAGTAGCTCTCTTAATGCTGCTAACTCTTGATAAGAAGGATTTCTATTTTTACATACAAAGTCTTGAATCGCTTTATAAAGCAGGAAAATGGGTGTGAGGAGAAGACGCTGTTGATAATGCTGCCTCTGTTCGGCAATCCATTGTAATATTTCTTCATAGGACTTAGTGGCCATATAGCCAATTCTATCCCAGCGTTTAAAGGTTTTAACTGGTAGTAAATCGGGGTTTTCCGGGTGGGGAACAAAACAATAATCAGCAATTAACCCGGCCCGTACCGGATCTATTTGAGAATGGTAAAACTCTTTTTCCTCCGTATTTTCGCCCTGATATTGACTTAAAACCACCAACATTTCCGCTACCCCATCCTGATCTACTAACCGTCCCAAACCAGGATAAACTAGAGCCATGAGAGTGAGTAATGCCCTAATCAGAGATAAACTAATTAAAGGGCGTTGTTCATTGAGAGATGTAACTTCGATATTTTGTTTAGTAAGTATTTCTATCAGGGTATAACGGGCGATCGCATCTAAGCCAGGTGCAATAATTGCTACTTCATCTGCCCCTACTTCCCCGGATTTTACTCCATCAATAATCATCTCGGCTGTTTGCCGTAATAACTGGGCGCGGGAATTGGTTTGAATAGGTTTTACACAACTGGGTAAACCCAACATTGTCATCGGCTGTGTGACTAATTCTACCATTTGATTAGTCAAAATATAGCCCAAACTATTCTGAGGTAGATTAGTTAAATTTTCTACTTGACAACGGGCGGATAATCTGCATAAATATTGAGGGTCTGCACCTAAACCCCAGCGTACCGCCCCATTTGGATTGTAGCTAAATGCACCTACCGCACCGACATCTAAAAGAAATGTAAATAAGTTGGCGGCGATCGCTGGATAATCATCCACATCATCTGCTATAATGCCGTGATAGCGTTGTTGCAAATGCTGTTGATAACTGTCATGGGTTAATAGTTTTTGGTGATAGAGTTCCGTAATCAAACCATAAGTTAACAATCCCCTTTCTAAACACCAATTTCGCCAATTTAGTAGTAAATCACCCAGAAATTCCGGATCTAAATTGCTAGGATCATTTCCTAACCCACTATGCAATATTTGAGGAATATCTTCACAGCATACACCGCTATAAGCTGCTAATTGCCATAAATCCAGGATACGTCTAACTAAACGATACTCATTCATACCAACACGTCGCAAAGTTGCCCCATCTAATCGAGAACTCCAGAGTTTTGTTGCTAATTCTTGTTCTGTTTCTGGACGCAATCTTACCGGAAATTGAGCTTTGATTAACAAAGAATCAATTAATAACGGCCAAAATAAAATTACCTCATCTTGAAAAAAACCCAAAGCAGTTTTAACGCGAAGAGGATATTTTCCTGACGTTAAAGTAGTAACTAAGTCAGCTAATTCTCGTCGCTTATTATCATTAGCAGCTAATAATAAAATACCTAATTCTCTTTCAGGAAAATTAGCAGTTTTAATCCTACATTGAGTTGGGGAATTATGAATACTTCTATTATAAAATAAATCAGATCCTTGATTAACAATTTGTAACCAAGTACCAAGATGGTTAACCAACCGAGTAGTTTTACCACTACGACTAGTACCAAAAATCCAAACAGAATCAGAAATCATGGTTCTTGCGTTAACTTAAGTTTAATAATGGATAATGCCAGATAATCGCCGAGCATGGAGAATACAGTGTTTAGCCAAAAAATATACCCTTTCTTGTTGGCTACTTATAAATGGTATCTATTAACACCAGAACGGGCTTTAAATACAGCCTATCAAGCAGCTATACAGATTAAGGAAATTGAAGATAAACATTTTAATGGTAACAAAATAGATCCCGAATTTACCATACACAGCACCAGTGTAATGGATTATTTTCAAACAGATTTGCAAAAGTTATTAAAAACTGCGAGAATGCGGTTGACAGAATTTAAAGCTAGTCGTTGGTTTGCCAATGAATCGAAACAAAAAGCTGCCCTCAAATTCGGGATAGAATATTCTAGTCCAGCCATAATTTTAGAGAAACTAGAATTTATTGATCAAATTACCACTAAATATATTTATCAGGATTTAAACACCAATTCTAACAATATCAATTCTCCACCAGTTAAAGTTTCTACAAATTTAGTTAATTCCCCACTATCCGTCCCTAAAAAACCAAATCTAGTTAAAACAAATATATCCAAAGGAAAAGCCAATAGCACTAGCTTTTTACCCCGTTCAATTTTCAGCACCATCACCAGACTACAAGTAGAATTAGACCCAGATTCTGAACAAGATGTAGTTAAAAACTTTCGTGCAGCACAACAAAGAAGCATCATCTCTATTCGGTTTATTCTCCTACTAATTATTGTCCCTTTGCTAACCCATCAAGTTTCTAAAAACTTGTTTGTTGGACCATTATTAGAACACTTTCGACATCAGGAAACAGTAGAAATTTTCCTCAATTCAGAAATGGAAGAAGAAGGACTATTGGCATTACAAAGATTTGAAGAAAAAATCAAATTTGCAGCCTTAATTAGTAATGCCCCCCCTCTAAATCCTGAAGAATTAGAACTGAAAATGAAAGAAAAAGCCCAGGAAGTAAAAGAGGAATTTCGCAAAGAAAGTGCTAATGCTATCAAAAATGTGTTTGCTGATATTTGCGCTGTAATTGTTTTCATTTGGCTATTACTAATTAGTAAATCTTCTATCGCCGTCTTAAAAGAGTTCTTCGATCATGTAGTCTATGGTTTAAGCGATAGCGCCAAAGCATTTATTATCATTTTATTTACCGATGTCTTTGTTGGCTTTCACTCTCCCCACGGTTGGGAAGTCATCCTAGAAGGCATATCACGCCACTGGGGATTACCAGCCAATCGTGATTTTATTTTCCTATTTATTGCCACATTTCCCGTAATTTTAGATACCATATTCAAATATTGGATTTTCCGCTACTTAAATCGGATTTCACCTTCTGCCGTTGCTACCTACCACAACATGAATGAATAGCCAAAATTTTACTTAGGAACAGGTGACTCCCCCCGGAGAAAGGGCAGGTATCACATTTAGTAATAGACAATTATTTTATCTATTTTGGGACTACAATTACCCGGTCCTAGTGGTTTCATTCCCGAAATCAACCTGGAATTACTCCGAGACTACGCCAGCAAACGCAGTAAAGACGGTTGGCTACCCTTATGTAGTTCTATCCGCCAAATGGGAGAAGTCCTCCTTGATGGTACAGCCCAACTGAACAAAAAGGCTAAGAGGGTGTTGATAGTTGGATAAAAAATATCATAAGCTTGTCAAGTTTCCTCTGATTGCGCCTTTTTATTACGCTAACATCAAAAATGACTATATTAATCAGCAAGACTGATGCAAAATAACGAAAATTCCACTTATAATACAAGTATTAAGTAAATAAAATATATGTAGTTTTGATCATGCTGAAAAAACTCATTCTCGAAAATTGGAAAAGTTTCCGTTATGCTGAACTTCCACTTGATCCTTTGACTGTGCTTATTGGCACTAATGCAAGT
>JBJTTJ010000087.1:0-16139 GCA_046080125.1 Cuspidothrix sp. | reverse complement strand
CTCGCGTCGGCAATAGTCTCAATTCAATACTTGATATCACCGTATTATATATCAAGTAGTTGATTTTTTCCTAAAAATATATTAATTTTTGTCAATACAAGTATAGTTTTGTCTATGAAATTGTCAATTTAGGACTTGCTCATTTTTCAATGATAAACGGGCTAGTCCGTAACACAGTAAAGCGTTGACGAGGAGGAAAATTCGGGCTAGATTGCTATTTACCAAACCCCAAACGGCTGGGTCATAAATAGCACTAACAGTGAGGAAAGCTGTCATCCCTAAACTTGAACCAATGGCAAACCATTTCCAGGTGGGATGTCCCAACAATACAGATATGAAAACAAAGGGAATTAAAACACTGGCAAAAAGGGGATTTAAGGGGTCAGTTCCCTGTAAAGTGTTACCGAGTTCACCCATAGAACTACCTAAAAGTCGTAAAGGCCATTGGGGCAGATCATAGATAAAAATGCCTTTGAGGAAGAATAAACCGGAACTACCGAAAATCAAACCGCCGGATAATGACCAACTCCAGGCAAAGGGGAAGTAAACCCGTAAGAACCAAGCTAGGAGATAGGAACCGATCACCATTAATATTTTCGGGACTAAAGCGATCGCCCCGCCATCTATCCAAAAGCCAGGATTAAGATAGCCGTTTTCTCGCAACCACCGGAAAAAGTCGGGAACACTAATGATCCCATCACTGGCTAATTTAACCGCAGCTTCAGCGTTAAGTTGTCCCGCCCCATAATAGTTTAAACCGTCCTCTGGGATGACTCTGGCTGACTGTTGCAAAACCTGTAAAATTTCGTCGGGTTCTTTAATTCCCAAGGCTTTGACTAAGGCTGCTACACCCGCAACATGGGGAGAGGCCATACTTGTTCCTTGGAGTCCGAGAAATACACCTTCCCCGGCTTCGTTAATAGTTTCCTGAAGAATCGTCCCGCTCTCACTACCTCCGGGGGCGGAAATATCCACACCTGCACCATAATTAGAATAGGATGCTCTTTCTCCGTCTGGACCAAAAGCCGAAACCCCGATAACATGATTATAACGGGCAGGATAGCTAACGCCGTTAGTGTTTTCATTGCCGGCAGCAGCTATGATTGTTACGCCTTTTTTATGGGCATAATTAACAGCATCTTCCATAAGTTGGCTGGAACCACCACCGCCCAAGCTCATATTAATGATATCTGCACCTTTATCAGCCGCAAATTTGATGGCTTCGGCAATATCGGCTACTGTTCCTGCACCGTCAGCATTTAATACTTTTAATGGCATGAGATTAGCTTTATAAGCAACCCCTGCCACACCATAGGCGTTATTGGTGGCTTGGGCGACTGTACCAGCGACGTGAGTTCCATGTCCGTTATCGTCTTTAGCTACTTCTGTATCGTTGACAAAATCATAGCCTTTAACAAATTTGGTTTCATGTAGATCTCTGACTTTGGTAATACCAGTATCAATGACGGCAACGGTGATACCACTGCCTTGACTGCGACTCCATGCTGATTCTATGCCGATTTTGTGCAAATTCCACTGTTTGCTATAATACTGGTCATTGGGTCCAGTTAAGGAGGCATTGGGTTCTTCATTTTGAGGCGCTAACAGTTCACCCAACCAGGTGGCTTTCCCCTGGGGGACAATTTTGTAAATGTAATTGGGTTCAATGAATTCTGTGGTTTTAGCAAAGGGAGATTTTTTTAACTCTGTGAGTCGTTGACTATCGCCTTTGATAATATAAACATGATCCGCGGCCGAATATTGATTATCCAGTTGGGGCGTAACATGATATTGTTGAGCGATCGCTTTTAAGTTCTCTTGAATGACATTTTCTGGAATATCTTCCCGAAAATCCAGCAAAATTGTCTCAAACTCACCTTTAGCTGCTAATCCCTGAAAATTCACAAACCCCCACACCGCAGCAGTCAGTCCGATGACAAACAAGCACAATAATATAATTTTTTTCATATCCACTGATACCGCTTTTTGTCAGTTTGTTCACTACCATAACTTATCTGATGGTGTTTTTGGGAAGATATGTAGTGGAGTTGCTGTCTTTTATGGACAGAATGAAAGTAGGGATAATTGATGAATTACCCATACCCAAGAATCAGTCTTTCAGTTATTGCGTCAGTCCTCATCAGGTTGAACGCAGATGAACGCGGATGAACACAGATGTTTATTTTTCTATGCCAGATGATGTAAAATTAGTGTTACGTAAATCACATTAATCCTGACGGTTATAGTTGGGATTAATAATTATCACAATTACACCAATCATAGTTATAATTATGGAACGTGGTCTTTTATGGTTGCCTTTATTAGTTGCCTTTTTCTGGTTAGCTTGGCAGGGTTCACGGGAATATCAAAAACTGGAAGCTTATCGTCTTTGGGCAGAACAATTTGAACGCGCTAAATATGATATCTATGCAGTATTAGGTCAACAAGGTAATGATATTACTTGGGGAAAACCCACTCCCAAAGGACCTATTAATTTAGAAACTTTTTCTTTATTAGATGTTCAAGAAATTCGCTTTTTAGTCAATGGTAATCCAGTAGATGTAGAAAATCCCCCCCAAAAAGGTCGGCAAATTGAATTAGAGTTTTTACTGACTAATAAGTCAATTCGTGTACCATTCACGGAAGTTCCCCTGGCCGCAAAATGGGGTAAGTTTTTACAGATGGTTTTATCTAAATAGGGTTTGATGAAAAAGTCTTTCCGTGAGGGTAGACGAGGAAATAGGGAATAGGGAATAGTTTGGACTATCTGTTATCCCTAAATTTCTGAATTTATGACCCCCAAAATGCACGGTTTTTCCTGCTTGACCTTCAAAACTCTTGCACTTTATCCTAGTTTATCCACCTGTAACCTTTGATACATCTAGCTTTTGCCTTTACATGATTGATGTATCACACATTTTTTACCCCTCCCTAACCCTCCTCTTGCGAAGAGGATTGGATTGTTTAATGATTTATTCACTATAGAAGAGAAATCGGGAATTATGATATTCTAAACTGTAGCTTTTTCTAGCATCAATTTAGAACGCTTCACTTGTTCAGGAATAGCAACAGGATAATCACCTGTAAAACAAGCAGAACAGAAACTATCTGTGTCTTCTTTGGTGGTTTCTAACATCCCTTCCCAAGTCAAATAAGCAAGGGTATCAACTTCTAATTGTTTCTCTATTTCTGCTACTGATTTTGTGGCAGCAATTAGTTGGTCTTGGGTATCTGTATCTATACCATAAAAGCAAGGATGGGTAACAGGTGGGGAAGATATTCTCATGTGTACTTCTGCTGCACCTGCTTCCCGTAATGCTTTTACGAGTTTACGACTGGTAGTTCCCCGGACAATCGAATCATCAATTATTACTACTCGTTTGCCAAATAATACATCTTTCAAAGGGTTCAATTTCATTTTAATTCCAGTTTCGCGCATACTTTGGGTAGGTTGAATAAATGTTCTACCGACGTAGCGATTTTTAATCAATCCCTCACTATACGCTATTCCCGATTTTTGGGAGAACCCAATGGCCGCAGGTATGCCAGAATCAGGTACACCAAATACTATGTCTGCTTCTATAGGTGATTCTTCTGCTAGTCTTTGTCCTAAACGTATCCGATAGCTATATAATGTTTCATTGTGCATTAAACTATCAGGACGAGCAAAGTAGATCATTTCAAAGATACATAATTTGCGTTCTGAGTGTTCATGCCATTGAAATGATTCTAAACCTGTTTCGGTGATCCAAACTAATTCCCCTGGTTGGACATCACGCAAATATTCAGCACCGATAATATCTAAACCGCAGGTTTCGGAAGCCAGAACGTAACGCACCGGATTACTATCTAATGTACCAAGAACTAAGGGACGAATGCCGTTAGGGTCACGAGTCCCCATAATACCATGGGGTGTACCAATTACGAGACTAAATGCACCTTGACAACGCTTAAATGCTTCCATTGCTCCTGTTAACCAGTCAGCACCAGAGTTAATTTCTTGAGCGATCGCATAGGCAATCATTTCTGAATCTGTGGTTGTAACTAGGTTAAAATTACTTTTAACTAATTGTTCTCGCAATTGTATGGTATTGACTAAATTACCATTATGTGCTAGAGCCAAATTACCTAAACGACTTTCTACCACCGCAGGTTGGGCGTTAACTTTGCGACTAGAACCAGTAGTAGAATAACGAGTATGACCCACCGCAAGATTACCAGGTAATTCTTCTAAAATAGCTTCACTAAATACCTGAGATACCAAACCCATATCTTTATGTTGGTGGACATGAGTTCCTTCAAAGACAGCAATACCAGCAGATTCTTGACCCCGATGCTGGAGGGCATACAGTCCAAAGTATGTCATTTTTGCGACATCTTGTTCTGGGGCGTAAATACCAAACACACCACAAGCTTCTTCTAGTTTATCATAAGCGTTTTCACTGATGTTGATGGATTGATCAGAGGTGATAGGATGCTGGGGAATCATGCTGGTTTTTGCTCCTGGTGGGGTGTCATAACTGGGGAATTGGGAATTAGTGATTGGTAATTGTCTTTTTACTGTCACAGTGGCGTAGCGCCTGTCGCCTTCTTCCTTCTGCCTTCTTCTTAACAAATCTTTAACCATTCACTACAACAGTACCGTAATTTGGTCAAGGATGAAACACCAATTGTAAATTTTCATGGTTAATCCTTGACATTCATGGTGTTTATGTATTGGTATGGATAGTGAGACGTTGAGCGATCGCTTGATCATAAACCTTGTCCATATCAGAAATGCTAACCTTAATAACTTCTTGGTTATCAGTAGTAGAAACCATTAAACCAGTTTCCCAGTCAGCAACCGCGCCTAATTTCTGCCAATTTTCTCCTAAATGTTCTTGTAAATAGGACTCCCAAACTTCCTGATTTTCAGCACTTACGGAAACCAAAATTCTCGCCCCACCTTCACCAAACAGCACCTCATCAAAACGAGAATCATGATTACTAAAAATACCTAAATTAATTTCTGCCCCCAACTTACCACTCAAACAACATTCCGCCAAAGCTACCATTAAACCACCTTCAGCAGTATCATGGGCTGAATGTACCCATCCAGAACGGATACCATTACGACAAACCTGTTGTACAATCCGTTCTAAAGCGAAATCAACCCTAGGGGGTTTCCCAGCAATTGTACTGTGAATCGTTGCTAAATACTCAGAACCTCCCAACTCAATTTTAGCCTCTATAGCCCCCCTTTCTAAGGGGGGTTGGGGGGATCTAGATTGAATGGGTAAACCCAATAGGTAAATTACATCACCTGAATTTTGCCAACCTTGACCACAGATTTTCGCCAAATCCTCAATTAAACCAACCATTCCCACCACAGGAGTCGGATAAATAGGCTGAGGATTTCCCTGATCATCAAAGGTTTCATTATACAAAGAAACATTGCCACCCGTGACCGGCGTTCCTAACTCCTGACAACCTTCACTTAAACCTCGACAAGCGGACGCTAACTGCCAATAACCGATGGGTTTTTCTGGACTACCAAAATTGAGGTTATCTGTCACCGCCAGGGGTTGTGCGCCCACACAGCTAAGATTCCGGGCAGCTTCAGCCACCACTGCCTTAGCCCCTTCATAGGGGTCAAGATAAACATAACGAGAATTACAGTCTACCGTAGCCGCAACTCCCGATTTTAGATTTTGGATTTTGGATTTTAGATTAGGGTTTGCTTCTAAAGGACGTAAACGAACTACAGCAGCATCCGCCCCACCAGGCAACAATACAGTATTATTTTGTACTTGATGGTCATATTGACGATATACCCAACTCTTAGAAGCAATGGTAGGTGTACCCAGCAAAGTTAATAAAACATCCTGCCAAGTTTGCAACTTACCATTAACTTCAATTCCCGTAATCTCACAGTTAGGTAAACTAGCAGAAGTCCATTCCCAAGCTATTTTTGCATATTCAGGAGGCTCTGCTAATAGTTCCCGTTCATACAAAGGTGTATTTTCTGCCAAAGCATCAGCAGGGATTTCTGCTGCTATTTCCCCATGAAACAAAATTCTCACAATAGGTTCAGCAATAACCGTACCCGCAACCACTGCTTGTAATCCCCAACGGTGGAAAATATCAATTAATTCCTGTTCTCGTCCTTTTTGGGATACAAACAACATTCTTTCTTGAGATTCCGAAAGCAGATATTCATAAGGTATCATTCCTAACTCTCTTGCGGGAACTCTATCTAAGTTAAATTCAATACCTACTCCTCCCTTGGCAGCCATTTCCGAAGTGGAACAAGTTATACCAGCCGCACCCATGTCTTGAGCCGCGACCACTGCCCCAGTTTGAAAAGCTTCTAAACAAGCTTCAATTAAGGATTTCTCTAAAAATGGATCACCTACCTGCACCGCAGGACGGTTATCAATTGACTCATCGGTTAATTCTGCACTGGCAAAACTCGCACCACCCATTCCATCCCGTCCAGTGGTTGAACCGACATATAAGACAGGATTACCAATTCCTGAAGCACCGGATTTGACTATTTCTGATGTCTCCATTAATCCCAGTGCCATAACATTGACTAGGGGATTTCCAGAATAGGCTGGGTCAAAATAGACTTCACCACCGACAGTGGGAACACCGACACAGTTACCATAATGGCTTATGCCCGCTACAACACCTGTAAACAATCTTTGGGTTTTGGGATCATCTAAACTACCAAAACGGAGAGAATTTAATAGAGCAATGGGACGCGCCCCCATTGTAAATATATCTCTTAATATACCTCCCACTCCCGTTGCAGCACCTTGAAAAGGTTCAACTGCGGAGGGGTGGTTATGGGATTCTATTTTAAAAGCTAATTGCAGTCCATCGCCTAAATCTACAACTCCAGCATTTTCACCAGGTCCAACCAGGATGCGGGGGCCTGTGGTGGGGAACTGTTTCAGCAGGGGACGGGAATTTTTATAACAACAATGCTCAGACCACATTACACCAAACATACCTAGTTCGGCTTTGTTTGGGTGGCGGCCTAAGCGGTGGACGATTTCGGTATATTCTTCTGGTTTAATGCCTTCTGAGGCTATTTCTTGGGGAGAAAAGGGACTTTCGGAAATGGTGGTCATGGTTTGTTTGTTATGCACCAAGGGGACAGATGATTATTTTATCTGATATCCTTGATTTCTTCCTATTGAAATTTATAGATGAATCAATTTATGAGCTTTTAAAAAAAGCTAAAACAAATTATCAATTAATAAACATCACAATTAATAACCCTGTGCAATGGTTGACAGAATTAATACAAACAGAGGAAAGCAATGATGAAAACTCAAAATGAAGTTATCCAACAAGGTTATAATGCCTTAATCAATTCTCTAGGAATTACGGATACTATTCGGTTTATTCAATATTTCAATCCTGGCAAGGGAGACTATACTAAAGAACGTCATCAATGGCTAGATGAAAAAAATTTAACAGATGTTTTGACAGAAATAAAACAGTTTGAGATAGAAGACAATAATCAATATGAGGAAATAATAGAGTAAGAAAATAAAATATTCACGAAAAAATTTTTTATCTAGGGTAAAGATATCAAAATCTTTTAATTTTTGATTCTTTTAACCAGAAGATTGTTATATGGAAAGAGTAAATTACTCACAAATTATTCAGGCTAGATCAGGTAACAATGGATGAAATACTAGCAGATATTAAGAAACATCAAGAACACATTTAACGGAAAAAGATAAATCATAGCTGATAGGTAATTAGGGGTTGCTGAATAAATCTGAAAAACTGACAGGTAAAGGGTTATAGCTATTTTGAAGTTCAAAAATTCCAAGATTTTAAGAGGTGACAACTGAAAAACCCTGCATTTAATTCCTGGTTGAAGAAAAAATCTTGCTGATAATTATTTTTCAATTGGCAAAATATGATTTTCGGGGGAAAATAATTAACCACGACGAGCATTTAAACAACACCATTCTTTGCGTTTCCAAAGAGTAGCGACTATCCAACCGTTTTTTTCTAAAGCATTTGCAACTGCTTTAGATTGTTCTAATAAAACACCGCTAAATATACCCCAAGTGCTAGGTTTGGTAATGGCGGTCATTTCTGGAAGTAATTCAATAATAACATCAGCTAAAATATTGCAGACAATTCCATCTACGGGCTGATACATGATTTTCTGTATCATATTGACACTTCCTTCTATAGGAATTAAAGCATCAGGGCGGATATTATTGAGAGCGCGATTACTAAAAGTAGATTTTACGGCTAAAGGATCATTATCAACGGCATAAACTTTAGCTGCACCTAATAATATTGCACCAATACTGAGGATACCTGATCCACAACCAATATCAGCAATTAATAAAGGTTTACTTTTTTCTTCTTTACCAATAAAGGAGTGAGGAAGTTCGCTAAATTGCATTTCTAGAGATTCTAAACATAATTGGGTAGTAGCATGATTACCTGTACCAAATGCTACACCTGGATCTAAGCGAATTACTAAGCGGTTTGTGGATGTGGGTAAAGGCAACCAAGCGGGATTAATCAGGAAGCGATCGCCTATTTCTTCAGGTTGCCAATGTTGTTTCCAGCTACTAGACCAGTCTTCTTCGTCAATTAAACCCCAATGCAATCTGGGGGAATATAAGCCAACACATAAGGCATCTTGACGGAGTAATAATGATAAGGCTGCTAAATCTAAGAGTTGTGCTTGAAAGCTAGGTAAATAAGCTTTAACTAGTAAGACATTACCTTTAATTTCCACTGCTGTACCACGACAGCCAAAATTTTCTAAGCGCCAAAATATAGTATCTTCTAAATCTAATTCCGCCGAAATGTGCAGTTCCCACCAAGTATTTGCCATAGAATTTTAGATTTTAAATTTTAGATTGGTAATGGAAAGGAAAAAACTATGATTTTTGTGATGAAGATGATGGGTATAAACATCATACTAAATTATGATTGTGATGATTATTAACGATAATCTAATGATTGAATTATCTTCATCAAATCACAAAAATCACAGTCCATAGGTGAACTACCCACACTGACTTAGAGTACCAAATTCAGTGGAGGACTTACGGGGTAGTAGTTAAAGGGTGACTGTATAAGCATCCCGAATGCCGGGAACTTTCTTAATTTCCTCTAAAATGCCGTCAGGTAGGGGATCATCAATGCTCAAAGCCATTACAGCGTCACCACGAACGATTTTTCGACCGACCTGCATACTGGCAATATTGACATTAAAACTGCCGAGTAGAGAACCAAGTTTACCAATAATACCTGGGACATCGCGGTGCAGGGTAAACAGCATATACTTACTGGGAGGAACGTTAATGGGGAAACCATCAATGTCCGTGAGGTGAATTTCCTTATCACCTAATAAAGCACCAGTCACAGAATGTGTACCTAAAGTACCTGTGGCTTGGAGATGTAATGAACCGGCATAATCTCGCGCGGAAGCATCTCTAGTTTCAATAACGCGGATACCCCGTTCTCTGGCTTCTATATTGGCGTTAACATAATTTACCCGTTCTCGTAGGGCTTGGTAAAGTAGTCCTTTGAGGGTAGCGATAATTAGGGGTTGACTCTTGTTAGTTGCCAGTTCCCCTTGTAGTGTAATATTAAGTGTTTCTACTCGACCCCCAGTGAGTTGACCAACTAAGTTACCCAAGGTTTCCGCCAATTCCATGTAGGGTTTAAATTCCTCCAGGATGTCTGGTCCAAGTCCAGGAATGTTAACAGCAGAGCGGGCAGGTAGTCCTAATAACACATCTCGAATTTGTTCAGCCACATCTATGGCGACGTTGACTTGAGCTTCAGCAGTGGAAGCACCGAGGTGGGGAGTAAGAATGACATCCTTACCGAGCGATCGCAATTCGGATTCACCCAATGGTTCGGCATCAAATACATCCAAAGCTGCCCCAGCAATAACACCATCTTTAATGGCTGTCGCTAGAGCCGCTTCATCTATAATCCCACCCCGAGCGCAGTTAATAATTCTGGTTGTCGGTTTCATCAACGCCAAAGTTTCAGCGTTGATTAAATTAGCAGTTTCCTTAGTTTTGGGAATGTGCAAGGTGATATAGTCAGCTTGCTGGAATAGCAACTCTAACTCTACCAATTGACAACCCAGTTGTTCGGCTCTTTCCGCGGAGATAAATGGATCATAAGCCAGGAGTTTCATCCCCATGGCCTTGGCTACAGTAGCAACGTGAGAACCAATTTTGCCTAACCCCACAACGCCGAGGGTTTTTTTGTATACTTCTGAACCGACATAACTTTTGCGATCCCACTCACCACGTTTCACGGAAGCATTAGCATCAGGAATGTGACGAGATAGGGATAACATCATTGCTAGGGCGTGTTCTGCTGCGGCAATAGTATTACCTTCAGGGGAATTGACGACAACTATCCCTTTGCGAGTGGCGGCGGGTACATCAACGTTATCCACACCCACACCAGCACGGCCAATAATTTTTAATTTTGTGCCAGCTTCTATAATTTCTTGAGTAACACGAGTACCAGAACGAATCATCAGCGCGTCATACTCACCAATGATGGCTTTAAGTTCATCTGGCTTGAGAGTGGTTTTGACATCAACTGTGGCTACTTGGGAAAGAATATCAATACCCACCTGATCAATGGGATCGGAGACAAGAACCTTGGACATAATGACTTAATTTTAATGGACAGGTTTTGCTATACAAGACTTTTTAGTTTAGTGCTTATCTGTGGCACTTGTGCAAAAATTATCAGAATCAGGGAATTTTAGATTTTGGATTTTAGATTTTAGATTTGTAAGAATTCAGGAGTTCAGGAGTATGGCTTCCCCACCCTATGCCTATGGATCCAAGCTATCAGCACACTACGTGAACGCTATCAGTAGTTCAGAATCAAGAATAAAAGACATTTTTCTTGTATTCTCTGTTCCCTAAATTCTTACTAAGATAAGGCGTTTCCTCCTACCTCCTGCTATATCATCGAGAAATCCACACTCTAAATCTCTCAAACATCGCGTTAGGATGTAATACATTAACAGCATAGTTTCAGGCGATTCAGTTGCTATGGAAAATTCCCCCATCAAGTCAGTTCAAGCTTCTTACTACGGCGACAGTTCCTACCGGACACCGCCACCAGATTTACCTTCTTTACTTTTGAAAGAGCGAATTGTCTATCTGGGAATGCCTTTAGTTTCAGCAGATGAGTACAAACGTCAAATGGGTGTTGATGTAACAAAGCTAATTATTGCTCAGTTACTCTATCTGAAATTTGACAATCCAGACAAGCCCATTTTCTTTTACATCAATTCAACAGGTACATCTTGGTACACAGGAGATGCGATCGGCTACGAAACAGAAGCCTTTGCCATCTGTGATACTATTAACTACATCAAAACACCCGTACATACAATTTGCATTGGTCAAGCTCTGGGAACAGCAGCACTGATTTTATCAGCCGGAACTAAAGGCCATCGAGCTAGTTTACCTCATGCCACTATCGTACTTAACCAACCCCGGAGCGGCACAAGGGGTCAAGCAACAGATATTCAAATTTACGCCAAGGAAGTTTTAGCAAATAAAACAGCTATCCTCGATATTTTCTCTAAAAACACTGGACAGTCTCCTGAAAAAATTGCTAAAGATACTGAGCGGATGTTGTATATGACTCCTCAACAAGCCAAAGAGTATGGTTTGATTGATCGTGTCCTGGAAAGCATGAAGGATCTGCCGAAACCTTTACCAGCGCTGGTTTAACTTACTGCTAATCATCCCTAATTTCTTTTAATTATCCCTATGCCTGTTGATTCAGCGCTTCGAGTTCCTTATAACATTCCTGGTAGTAACCAGTGGCAGTGGGTCAGTATTGGTCAACGTATGGCTCAGGAGCGCATTCTCTTCTTGAACCAGCCACTCACAACTGATCTGGCCAATTCCCTGATTTCCTCGATGCTGTATCTGGAATCAGAAGATCACAGCAAACCAATCTACCTTTATATCAATTCTCTAGGTGATCCTGTCCTAGCTGGCATGATCTATGAAACGGCTGGAATGATGTCAATTAAGGCTTGTTTGGCAATTTATGACACGATGCAGTACATCAAGTCAGAAATTGTTACCATTTGTTTGGGTCAAGCAGTTGGCATGGCAGCCCTAATTCTATCATCTGGAGCGAAAGGTAAAAGAGCTAGTTTACCTCATGCCAATATTGCACTGACCCAGTTTCGTGTTGCTACTGAGGGTCAAGCCACAGATATTCAAGTGAATGCCGAAGAAGTTTTGCTGAAAAAAGCGCTAATTCTTGATATTTTTTCCCAAAATACGGGGCAAACTACCGAAAAAATCTCGAAAGATAGTGAACGTATTTTCTATATGACTCCCCAGGAAGCGCGGGAATACGGACTAATTGATCGGGTGCTATACAATACCAAGCAGTTGTCCACCTCCATACCAGCTTGATCTAAATTCTCAAGTCTATTCTTTCCAACCTGACGGAAAAGTTACAGTTTTATCTTCATAGTCTCCACCAAAATTGTCCTATGCCTATTGGTATTCCTAAAGTTCCCTATCGTCTTCCTGGTAGCACCTATGAACAATGGATCGATCTCGAAGATCGTCTATTTCGGGAGCGCATTATTTTCTTGACACAAGAAGTAGATGATCGTATAGCCAATGCAATTGTCGCTTACTTACTCTATTTAGATTCCGATGATCAGACAAAGCCGATTTATCTATATATCAATTCTCCTGGTGGATCGGTGACGGCGGGATTGGCGATTTACGACACTATGCAACACATCAAATCTGAAGTGGTAACAATTTGTGTCGGCTTGGCAGCTTCCATGGGATCTTTTCTGTTAGCTGCTGGAACTAAAGGTAAACGGATGGCTTTACCTCACTCCCGGATTATGATTCATCAACCCTCCGGGGGTACTCGCGGACAGGCCAGCGATATCGAAATTGAAGCTAAAGAGATTTTGCGGCTGCGTCACCAATTAAACCAAATTTACGTTGATAACACTGGTCAAACTTTAGAAAAAATTGAGAAAGACATGAATCGTGACTTTTTTATGTCTGCTCAAGAGGCTAAAGAATACGGTTTAATTGATCGTGTAATTGAAGAACGTATTTAGTGAGATAATACAAAATAATTCAAAATTCAAGATATAAAGTTCAAAAGCACGAATTTTCATTTTGAATTTTTAATTTTGAATTTTGAATTGGAGCAAAGCAACATGAATTTTGAAGATTATTATCGTATATTAGGTTTAAGGTCGGGAGCTTCTTTTACTGAAGTTAAGGCCTCCTATCGCCGATTAGCACAAAAATATCATCCTGATATTAATTCAGGTGATCTCAAAGCTAAAGATAAATTTATTGCTGTTACTGAGGCTTATAAGTTCCTGCAAACTGTGTTACCGCCAGAGGAAATTAAGCCCAAATCTAGTAATGTTAAAACTGGGGTTACTAGTCCTCCAGAAATGAAAACTGCACCAGCAGCACCAAAAACAACATTTACCTCTGTGCTACCCAATTTACAGGATATAGAACAAAGGTTAAAGTGGAAAACTTATGAACAGTTGCAACGATTTTTACAGGAGAAAAGGTTTCCCCAGGCGATCGCCCTAGCAGAAGCTTTACTGGCACGTTTACCAGCAGATGGTGAGGTACGTCAATGGTTAGCGATCGCTTATCAAATCTGGGGACGAGTCTTAATCACGAAAAAACAACTCCCAAAAGCCAGAATTTATCTGAAAAAAGCCTTAAAAACTGACCCATATAATAAAGCTTTATGGTCTGAAATTCAACAAGATTTTCAACGTTTGGAATTGAAGCTTTAGTAATAGACATTTCCGGGAATTAATGTAGAGACGTTCTATAGAACGTCTCTACAAGGGTTTTAGAAAACGCACATTTAATTTTCGGACAAGTCTAATGGGTAATTGGTAAGATTTTAGGCATTGCATAAATGCGGGATGTTTTTTGTGTGTAGAGTCGAGAATCCCTACATGAGAAACGTCTCTACAAGGGGTTTGAATATATGCAATATTGTTTTCATCCCCAAAATCAGCAACACCAGATTTTATTATTGATTCATTCCCTATTTTTGAACTGTTTATTTCTCTGCGTGGATGTAATCTACAAAGTAGAATTTAGGAACGAGAGAAAATTTCAGCCAACTGTAAGCACCTAAACCTAAAAGTGCAGTAATCACTAGTGGCAAACCTAGCTGTAACCGCCAATAGTCAGGTAATACAGCCACTCCAGATATAACAATTACAAAATATGTTAAAAGTCCTACTTGCATCCTTTCTAGATTTTTAACTGCGGTGCGACAACTACTACAATGCTGGGTATGTTGTTTATATCTATCCAACATTTCTCCATGATTATCATTAATAGGTGCAGGTTCACTTACATTAATTCCTACTTCATGCCAAGGCAATTTACCCTGACAATATTTATCAAACCAATTGCGAAATTCAATTACTAATTTATCAGCATTTGTCGGTAATTTATAAGCAGTTTTCCAACTTTCATGTAATTGTTTTTTTCTTAATAAATATTCTTGCTGATTTAATAGGATCATATCCCCATCTAATACTAGGTTTCTTTCATGAACATGATTCCACCAACGAGGAATAAAGCCATGTAAGGTCTTAGCAAAATTGCGGGAAAATTGAGCAACAATTCTCGATTTACCAGGAGATACAGGAATAGCATAAACCAGTAAACCTAATTTTTTGCCAGTGTCACCAAGATTAATTGCATATTCTAACCTACAAGGTGGTTCAAATGTAATAGTTGTGGGGAAACCCCTTTCGATATTTACCTCAATTAAATCAATGGTTGATTTGACTATATTTAGAGGTATAGGTCTAGCTTTTTCCCTATTACCTTGAACTCCATGATGGGCAAAAGGAACATGACTAGGATCAGCCACATTTTCTATTAATGTTTGCCAATCGTATTCCAAATCTCGAATATAATTCGACCACACAAATCCTTTCTGTGCATCTATTTGTGGTGATAATGGTAGAGGGGTATTTTCAGCTATTGCGGCTGTTTTCTCATCTAGCCAAACCCAAAGTAGTTCCTGTTGTTGACGAACAGGAAAGGAAATAACACAAAAGTTATCTTCATTTTTAGCAATAATTTCCGGGTTTTCTGCTTGGGGAACACGCTCACAAACACCATTTTCATTAAATTCCCAACCATGATAACTACACATTAAGTTACCTGTTTTAGTTTCTATTCTACCTTCGCTTAATGGTGCAAGACGGTGAGGACATTGATCTAAAAATACTCGATATGTTCCTGATTTACTTGATCTCCAAATTACCAATCTTTTTCCTAATAAGATGATGGGTTTAGGTTTTTGCGGTTCCAAGTCTTCTAGGGGGATTAGTGGATACCAGTGCTGAAAGAAATTAAATTCAGATTGCATATTGCTTTTTAGAAATAAAACAAGTACACTACTGATAGTATACTGTCATAATAATCTTAATTTCTCTAACTATTCAAATTCACCATGGCCAACCCCTTTTTTCCAGGTAAACCAGTTCCTCCAGAACATTTTGTCGGCCGCACATCGGAAGTTAACTTTGCTTTCGACCAAATCTGTAAGCGCTGTCATTGTGCTATTTGGGGAGGTCCCGGAATGGGCAAAACCTCATTTTTGCGGAAAATTGCTTCTGAACAAGCATTAACAGAACATGGTATAGATCCATCTCAAGCCGTAGTTGTACTCCTTGGCTGTGGAAGCATCATTCCCTTCACTCCTGCTAGTTTTTGGCGCGAAGTCTTAACCATACTATGTGATCAATTAGACAATGAACCACAATTACAAGGGGAAATTAAACCCTTACTGGAAAGAACAGTTACCAATGATAGTTTACGCCAAGCACTACAGAGATTAGGCAAAAAAGATAAATTTTTATTATTGTTGGTAGATGATTTTGATGCAGCTTTAGTTAGCAATGATCAATACACAGAAGCGGAAATGGGAACATTTTTAGCCCAATGTCGTAGCTTGGCTGTTCATGCAGAAGAATCTCAATACTTATCAATGATTGTTACTTCACTTGAACCCCTGAGTAAACCTGGACCCCCACTTAATCCCAATGCTTCTCCTTGGTA
>JBJTTJ010000086.1:0-8465 GCA_046080125.1 Cuspidothrix sp. | reverse complement strand
ATGTACCTTATGGATGGCAAGAAAAAGGAGAAAATATTCCTATCAAAAGTAGTCGTAGTCGTAGATTAAATATACTAGGTTTAATGAATCGTCATCAAGAATTAGATGCCTATATATTTGAAGGAAGAATCACCAGTGAAGTCGTTATATCTTGTCTTGATAAATTTGCGGAAAACCTCCCGATAAAAACATTTGTGGTTATGGATAAAGCATCATTTCATAGAAGCAAGAAAATCCAGGATAAAATTAATGAATGGAAACAGAAGAATTTAGAGATTTTTTGGTTGCCATCCTACTCTCCCCAACTAAATTTAATAGAAATTCTCTGGCGATTTATGAAATATGAATGGATAGAAATAGATGCTTACTCTAGTTGGCAGAATTTAGTTAATTATGTTGAAAAAGTCATTCGAGATTTTGGCAAAGAATATGTAATTAATTTTGCATAACTACTTACAAGTGGCAGATAAGGTGGCTGTGTTTTATGCGGGGACAACTCTGGAAGTGGCGGAGGCTGATGATTTTACCTCTGGAAATTTGCGTCATCCTTATACCCAAGCCTTGTGGCGATCGCTTCCTCAAAATGAGTTTATCCCAGTTCCCGGTAGCCAACCCAGTCCAGAAGCTTTGCCTGTTGGTTGTCTATTTGGCGATCGCTGTCCCCTAGCAACAGAGGCTTGCAGGGAAGCTAGACCCCAAGTTCGGATAGTACGGGACGCTCCCGTGAGGTGTATTCATGTTGAAAGCTGAACATTTATCTTTTCGTCACCATTCCCAGCAAAGGTGGATTTTGCAAGATTTTAGTTTGGAATTAGCCAAAGGTGAAGTTGTGGGTTTGACTGGGCCGAGTGGTTTGGGGAAAACCACAATTGGTAAACTCCTGGCTGGATATTTGCAGCCAACTCAAGGAAAGGTAACGTGTGATGGTCAGCCTTTACCCAATAAAGGTTATTGCCCTGTACAGCTGATTTTTCAAAACCCTGAACTAGCTGTCAATCCGCGCTGGCAAATTAATAAAATTCTCGCAGAAGGGCAGCCTCCCTCAGCCGATTTGCTAGCTTCTCTGGGCATTCACCAAAGTTGGCTGAGTCGCTATCCTCATGAATTCAGTGGGGGTGAGTTGCAACGAATTGCAGTAGCGCGATCGCTCAATTCTCATACTCGCTACCTAATTGCAGATGAAATGACGGCAATGCTAGATGCTAATACTCAAGCTCTAATTTGGCAGGTTGTCATCAAATATGCTAAAGAGCATGAGGTGGGGATTTTAGCGATCAGTCATGAAGCCCCATTGCTTAAACGCCTTTGCAATCGTACTATTGATCTGAGTACACTAATTTATCAAATCAGATGAGGATATATAGAAGTAATTTAACTTCTTTATTTATGTTATTAATGTACAATTAAATTGTAGCAGCAATCGCTATAATAAATTTAAAAATTTAATCATTTCTGACAATGAATTATAAGTATATATATTATGGTTGTTGGTAATTTTCCACAGAAATTGTTTTGAATTTGATATTACTTCTATTGACATTGGTAAGTCATTTTTACTTTGATAAACTTGAAATCCTACACGTTTTAAAGCACGAGTAGTCCACACGGAGGCGATACCCTCACCTATTAAGTTAATGTCTCCCTTGTGGGATGTATGTAAATGAAATTCACCAGAAAACATATCAAACTCCACACCTTCACTACGGAAGCTATCAGCAAAAGCACCACTCAACACTAAATCTTCCGGTGCGCCAACGTGTAAAATCCCATTAGCTGTTAATAGCCAAACTTTATCAGCCAGACGCAAAGCTAAATCTAAATCGTGGGTAGAAAGGAGAATCGCTTGATTCGTTTCTCGTGCTAACTGGCGTAACAACTGCATAATTTCTACCCGTCGCGGTAAATCTAAAAATGCTGTTGGCTCATCAAGTAACATTACAATAGGCGACTGAGCCAAAGCACGAGCAATCATAATTTTTTGCCGTTCACCGTCACTTAATTCGCTAACTTGACGTTTTGCTAAGTGTACTGCTCCTACAGATTTTATTGCCCAAGTTACTATTGCTTCATCTGCGGGTGTCAAATTTCCCCACCAATCAGTGTAAGGATATCGCCCCAAGCTCACCAAGGTGTAAGCTGATAGCATTCCGACATCAACTTTCTCAGTGAGTACCAAACTCAGGCGTTTGGCTAATTCTTGTGGTGCTAACTTGTAAATATTTTCGCCTAAGAGTCGCACTTCACCTGATATTGGGGGTTGCATTCCGGCGAGCGATCGCAGTAATGTAGATTTACCCGCACCATTAGGGCCGAGTAAGCAAACAAGTTCCCCAGCTTGCAGAGATACATAAATATCCGACGCAACACACCGAACAGTTTTTCGAGATGTTTTATAACCGATAGTCAAGTTATGAGTTGTTAAAATCGAGTTACTCATTATCAGAATAATAATTCATAGCGAATTAACCTTAAAAACACTTTGCGTTACTCCGCGCTTACCTCCGCGTACCTTTGCGTTTCAAAAATCTTAAAAAGACTTTTGGGAATTACGCCGCAGAATTACCCAAGTCACAACAGGAGTTCCAATCAAAGCAGTAACAGCATTTAAAGGTAAAACCATCTGACTCACCGCAAGTTGAGAAAACAAATCTGCAAACAATGCTAAGATTGCACCCATCATTGTTACACTAGGAATTAATATCCGATGATCGGAAGTATTAAAAAGACTACGACATAAATGGGGAATTGCTACACCTAAAAATGCTATGGGGCCACAAAAAGCGGTAATTGCTCCAGCTAATATAGATGCACTGGTAATAATAGAAAATCTAGTTTTCTGCACCGTTAAACCTAAACTACGTGCATAAGATTCACCAAGTAAAAGTGCATTCAAAGATTTTGATTGCAACACTGCTCCCAATAAACTTAAAAGTATCACAGGAATTAAAACAACTAACTGTCTCCAAGTCGCTCCAGCAAAACTACCAAAAGTCCACATGATATAACTTTGAATGCGTTCTTTTGAGCTAAACTGCAACAAAATACTAACAATTGCACTAGTAGCATAGCCAAACAATAAACCTAAAATTAGTAGTGTCATCGTATCTTGTACTCGGCGAGAAACAACTAACATCATCCCTAAAACTGATGCTGCGCCGAGACTTGCTGCTATGACTAAACCAAAATCGCTAATGATTCCCAAATCTGCTAATAATGTTGGTGTCGTAACACTTGCTGTTAACACAACTAACGCCACACCTAAACTTGCACCAGAACTAATTCCCAACACGAATGGCCCCGCTAAGGGATTTTTAAATAGGGTTTGCATTTGTAAGCCACTCACTCCTAAAGCTGCACCTGCTAAAGTTGCAGTTAAAGCTTTAGGTAGGCGAAATTTGAGAATAATATGAGTCCATGTCACTTTTTCTGGTTCTTGTCCGAACAAAATTTTGACTACTTCATCGAGAGGAATATCAACTGAACCTAAAGCCAAGTCTAATAAAAAAGCCAAGATTAAACTTACAAGTATAATTAAGAAAATAATGGTTTTGAAAACTGGAGCCTTTTGGGTTAGTAGGGGAATTTTGATTTTATATTTTTTGCTTAACATTATTAACTAAGTTTGTGGTAATAAAATAGTTTATGATTAGGTAATATCTCTGGATGCAGTATTTTAATCAAATCGGATAAAACAATATCTGGATTACTAATTCCGCCTTCCCAATAATCATTACCTCCACTTTCATTAACACGAGCATTATTATTGTAAAGATTGCCTGTTTTCACAGCCTTAAAATCAGCATAACGATTATCTTCAACGAGTAAATCATTTAAATTCTTCCAAGATTGACTAAAATTCAACCAGTAGTCAGCATTGGCTGCACGTTCCAAAACAACTTCAAAAGATAAAGGTAAACTACCAGAGGATTTATCATCACTCCAGAGATAATTTGCTCCTGCGTCAGCCAGATATTTAGCTACATAACTTTTACCTCCAGGCATATACCAAGTACCTTTAAAATTGAACCCAACAAATATAGTTGGACGATTTTTTACAGCTTTAGCTTTTTCAGCTACTCGTGCATATTTATTGGCAATTTCACTAAATATTTTTTCTGCTTGTTCGTCTTTATTAAAAAACAGAGCCGTAAATTTTAACCATTCGCTTCTTCCCAGTGGTGTGTCTTCCATATATTCAGAATTTATCCCCACTTTCAAACCCGCCTCCGTAAGTTTGACATAACTATCAGTTTGGGAATTTCCAGTACCAAAAGTTGTCACCAAGTCAGGATTTAATTCTAATAATTTTTCTATATCCACATTAGAATTATTCCCTACTTGTGCTATCTTTCCGGCTTTTATTTTCTCGACTACATCAGGAGTATTGACTTGTTTAGTATTACTAATACCAATCAGCTTATCAACTACGCCTAATTTCGCTAGGTGGGGTAAATGAGTAGTAGATAGAGAAACTATGGAGTTAATGGGAATTGTAATTACCTGTGCTTGATTAAATCTTTTTGGCGTGGGAGTTCCACATTGGACTAAAATATATTCAAATTTTGTGTTAGCATTTTGCCAAGGATTTTTTATGGTGACAATTTTGTAGTGTTTATGATACTCTACTGCGAAGCCTGTGGCATGAGTAATCTTGATTTTATTAGGGAAGTAATCAGTATTGGGATCATAGTTTTGAATACAGCCGTTATTATTGATAGGTATGTTAATCGGTGTATTATGGCAAGCAATTATTAAGATGGTAATTAAGAAGAATTTGCATAAAAAAATAATGGGTTTTGAGTGAGTCAGTTTTACCAATTTCATGGGGTTTGAGGAAATATGATTTTTCTCACGCAGAGACGCAAAGGCGCAGAGAGGAAGAGAGGAAGAGAAAAGAAGATGAACTATATAAAATTTGGTTTATGTCTTCGCGTGAGATTTTTAAAATATAGAATTTATGGGGAATTTTGTGGATAACAATGTTCAATAACTTTGTTCCCTTTTAGCAAATGTTCATTGACAATAGTTTCAGCTACACTTGAGTTAACGCGAGTGTACCAAGTTCTATCATCAGAATGAAATACTACTGGCCCTTGTTGGCAAACTTCCAAACAGCCAGATGTTCTCACTTCTATGTCTAAACCTGCTTTTTCAACTGCTGATTTTAAAGCATCAAATGTGGGTTGCCATTTGCGTGAAGGAAGACAACGAGTAGAAGTACAAACTGAGATATAAGAATGCTTCAGAGGATTTTTGCTAAACGGGATTCGTTGAATACCCAATACATAAATATCTCTTAATTCCTGATACAAAGCTAACTTTGATAAATCAGGTTTACCTTCTGGTAATAAATTTTCACCATCAACCAAAGGATTAGGTAATAAAATCGTCATCAATTGTTCATCTGCACCATTCCAAAACTGAATCCCCCAACTTCTAGGATTTCCTTCTGTATTAAACCGCCGATAAAAAGCCGCACGACTAACTTGACGCTGCTTCCTAACTTCTACAGGGGTTTTACAAAGAGGCCCACCAAAATTAGTATCAATACACAAATGTAAATGCCAACCTTCAGTCGCTACTGTCAAATATCCATCGTAGAGAATACAAAGTTTTGGTGCAACATTAAATTCTAATTCCAAAACACTACCTTGGACAATATGTCCCACCCCTACCTGTTGCCAATTCTGCTCAAATAAAGTGTAAAGTAGCGATGATAAAACATCACTTCCACAATCAAAATATTCATACTCAATTGTTCCACCTGTAGACAACGCCTCAGTCACAACTTGATTTAACGGTGTAACCAAACAATTAAACTCACTCATCTCCAACTCTCCTCTGCGCCTCTGCGCTACGCCAGTTGCTACAACGCAGTGAACCCGCGCAACGCACTGGCTCCTCTGCGTGAAAACACTCTTCTATTCTCAAAACCTAGAACTCAACCCAACCTGAAAAACCCTCCCCCCATCAGGAAAACCCGGAAACAACTGATAACGCTGGTCAAATATATTATCTACACTACTTGTCAGTATCAAACTATCACTTAAAGGGACGCGAAGTTTGAAATCTAAAGTAGTATAACCAGACAAAAACTCTGTATTAGTGTTATTCGTTGGATACCCATTCAAAGAATTCATGAGCAATCCTAAATACCAACCTTGAGGGTTTTCATAAGAAACACCCAAATTTAATTTATCCGCACCTACAAACCTTAACTCCTTATCAACCTCCGCCGGATTAGCACTTGCTAAAATACGGGGATCATTCGCTGTATAATTAACAAAAGCATAAACATTCCTTGCCAGTTGTAAATTTAACGAAGCTTCAATTCCCGTAGTTTGTACTAACTCGATATTTTCCCATGTTCCAGTATTACCATTTACAGGGGGCGTGAGTGTTGTAAAGGCAATTGTATCAGAAACACGGTTACTAAAAAATGTCAGCCTCAACAAACCAATATTCCCTAACTTTTGGTCAATCCCCACATCAAAACTATCGCCTTTCTCTGGCTTTAGGTCAGGATTCCCAATATTAGTAGGATTATTATTAAATAAATTGGCGATCGTCGGCGCACGAAAGTTTTTGATATAGTTGGCTCGGATTGTAGTTGCATCTGAAACTGCAAATTTTGCCCCTACAGATGGCGATGTAAATGAACCATTCACCAAACTACTAAAATCTTGCCGCACTCCTAAATTCATACTAAAACTAGGAGAAAAGTTAATTTCATACTTACCGAAAATTGCCCCTTGTCCTATAGCATCATCATAATTTTCTCTGGTGATGTTTGTCCCATAATTAAATGTGGTATTGCGTACATTAGTATTACGATAATCAAAGCCATAAACTAAGGTCTGATTCTTGGCAATATTCCAATTATGGGTAACTTGAAAACCATAGGAATTTTGTTTCGTATCAAAGCGGTTTTGAGATGTGATTGCACCGCTACGGTTATCAAAGCGTGTATTGAGAAAATCAGCGTAAACTCTCGCTGTTAAGAGTGAATCATCTCCGCTACCTAATTTAGAGTTCCAGGTTAAATCTGTAAGAACTTGGTCTGTGTATTTGCGGTTATTTTCAGTCAGAGAATTAGAAAATCCCCGTCCAAATTGCGGGAAAGGAATGGGTACACCTCCCGGTACTCCCTGTTCTTTACCTAAATATAAGGTGGAGAGAGTTAAGGTATTGCGTTTACCTAAATTCGCCTCTAGTTTGACATTAAAATTATTGTAGAGTGCGTCATTATTCGTTCTTGTTCCCTCAAAGTTAGCTTCAGGAATACGAAAGCGATAATTATTTTGTGCTTGAGTCCGGCTATATCCAACTACCCAAGAAATATCACCAGACTTACCACTATTTTGTATGCTTTGCTGGTTGAGTCCATAGGAACCGAAATTAACTTTGGTTTCTGTAGTAATTTGCTCTGTAGGACGACGGGTAACAATATTAATTACCCCACCTATTGCATCTGAACCATAAAGAGTTGAACCACCTCCGGGTAAGACTTCGACTCTTTCAATATTGTTCGTGGTAAATTCTGACAGGTCAAAACCACCGCTACCCAGATTATTAATTGGTCTGCCATCCAATAATATTAATACTTGACCAGTATTAGAACCGCGAATAAATTGACCACTTAAAGCATTTACTTCTGTCCCAACAGTACCGTCACCTAAAATACCAGGAAGAAATCGCAGTGCTTCTTTGACAGTTCTTGCACCTTGCGCTTCCATTTCTTCGCCAGTAATCACATACACCGGGCGGGTGGAATCTTTTACTGTTCCCTCACGACGAAAAGGGGAAAATACAGGTTCATTTAACAGTTCATCGATGACTGTTAGTTCAATATCGGGTTCGGTTTCTGTTGTATTTTGAGATATTACTTCTGCAACTGGTTGTAAGTCTTTGGCTGAACCTTTCTGTTGTGGAAACTCGGATATTTGTAGAACTTCTGTAGCTTTGGTGCTGGAACTTTCCCACAGCATCCCTGCGGTGATAGTCAAACTAGAAACGATAAGTTGAGTTCCCCATCTGGCAATAAACTGAGTACGCATTGGTAATTTAAGCCACCTGTATAACTAAAAATTGATTGTCAGCAAAGATTTTAGGACTTACGCATTGACAAAAAAATGAATCTATGTTGATGAAGCAGCACAAGCATTGGTAAGATTGTCCACAATGTAGTCGCGCACAACTAAAGTAAATAAGTTTCTTTGCACTTCATACCAATTAGAAATTATGTTTTCAGAGCGCATTTTTTCTAAACGAACAAATGCTTGAAGTGAACAAAATAAGTAGTTATGCAAAATTAATTACATATTCTTTGCCAAAATCTCGAATGACTTTTTCAACATAATTAACTAAATTCTGCCAACTAGAGTAAGCATCTATTTCTATCCATTCATATTTCATGGTCTTTATAACTAGGCGGATATAATTCACATCTACACAAACTCATGGCA
>JBJTTJ010000085.1:0-5404 GCA_046080125.1 Cuspidothrix sp. | reverse complement strand
GATTATGGGGATTTGCTGGCTTGGCATAATTTAGCTTGGATTGATCCTTTGTTTTGGGATGATCCAGAAGTTGCAGGGTGGTTAGAACAAGGACGTAATTTTAGTTTAGGCGATCGCCAGCGCATTTATTCCAAACAGCGCCAAATCCTCAGTCAAATTATTCCCCAACATCGGAAAATGCAGGAAAGTGGCCAATTAGAAGTTACCACTACACCCTACACTCATCCGATTTTACCTCTCTTAGCTGATACTAATTCGGGACGGGTAGCTGTGCCGCAAATGACATTACCCAAGCAGCGATTTCAGTGGGTGGAAGATATACCCAGACATTTACAAAAATCCTGGGATTTATATATAGATAGGTTTGGACAAGAACCAAGAGGTTTATGGCCTTCGGAACAGTCCGTTAGTCCAGAAATTTTACCGTATATCATCAAACAAGGCTTTAAGTGGATTTGCTCAGATGAAGCGGTTTTAGGTTGGTCCTTAAAACACTTTTTCCATCGTGATGGTGCAGGAAATGTTCAACAACCAGAATTGCTATATCGTCCCTATCGTCTGCAAACTCCAGCCGGTGAGGTAACTATAGTTTTCCGTGATCACAGATTATCAGACTTAATTGGCTTTACCTACGGAACAATGCCAACGAAAAAAGCGGCAGCGGATTTAATTGGACATTTACAAGCAATTAGTAAAAAACAAAAAGAAAGTAGAGAGAATCAACCTTGGTTGGTGACAATCGCCTTAGATGGGGAAAATTGCTGGGAATTTTATCCTCACGACGGTAAGGACTTTCTAGAAACATTGTATGAAAGTTTGAGCAATGAACCCAATATCAAACTTGTTACTGTCTCGGAATTTATTGAAAAGTACCCACCCACTGCCACCATTTCCGGTAAACAACTCCATAGCGGTTCTTGGGTAGATGGTAATTTTACCACTTGGATCGGAGATCCAGCAAAAAACCGCGCCTGGGATTATCTCACCGCCGCTAGACAAGTCTTAGCAAACCATCCTGAAGCTACAGAAGAAAATAATCCCGCAGCATGGGAAGCTTTATATGCTGCTGAAGGTTCAGACTGGTTTTGGTGGTTTGGAGAAGGACATTCTTCTAACCAAGATGCGATTTTTGACCAATTATTTCGAGAACATCTCTATGGCATTTATAAAGCTTTAAATGAACCTATACCCGCATATCTGCTCAAGGCAGTGGAGGTTCATGAAGCCCGTGCAGAGCATAGACCAGAAGGCTTTATTCATCCTGTTATAGATGGTAAAGGTGATGAGCAAGACTGGGATAAAGCTGGACGGATAGAAGTAGGTGGTGCAAGGGGAACAATGCACAATAGTAGTATTGTGCAGCGTTTATGGTATGGTGTAGACCACTTAAATTTTTATGTGCGAGTTGATTTTAAATCTGGTGCTGTAGCTGGAAAAGATTTACCACCGGAGTTGAATTTGCTTTGGTATTATCCAGATAAAACAATGGTCAATAGTTCCATCCCTTTAGCAGAAGTACCGGATAGCGCACCTTTAAATTATCTATTTCACCATCATTTAGAGGTTAATTTACTCAGTCAATCAGTGCAGTTTAAAGAAGCTGGAAATGATCATTTATGGTATCCTCGTGCTACTCGCGCCCAAGCTGCTTTAGGCACTTGTTTAGAAATAGCAGTACCTTGGGCTGATTTGCAAGTACCTCCAGATTATCCTCTGCGGTTGGTTTTGGTGCTATCTGATGATGGTTGTTTTTCCAGTTATGCGCCGGAAAATGGTTTGATTCCCATTGATGTTCCTTAGAGGATGTTTGCAAAGTGCGATCGCTAAATAACGCTGTTGTTTTTTATCATAGGTGAAATGATGGCGATCGCTATATTATTGATTTGCAAGGAGTAATAATTAAACGCAGATGAACGCAGATAAACGCAGATAATTTTAGGCTTCATTAAACAAGGAAATACTATATATGTAAATGATATATAATGAGAAGAAAAATTCATTACCAAAGAAAATTACATTATGAATACCCAATTAGTTGAATCTATCACTCAAATCATCCTCTCTTTATCTCCAGAAGAAAGACAACTTTTAGAAAGCAAAATTAATAATGTCAAATCATCTCCCCTATTAGCAAAATCAATGCAACAAGATGTTTTAGACTTAGAACAACGGTTAAAGAATTTTGAGACAAAATATAAAATGTCTTCTAGTGACTTCTATCAAGAGTTTACAGCAGGTAAGTTAGGAGATGAAATAGATTTTTTTGAATGGAGTGTATTTTATGAAATGTGGACAAATGCTCAAAATAATATTTAAATTTAATCTTTGTTTAAATAATGGAAATACAAGATTATATTAATACAGTAAAAATTAAATTAGCTACTAGCCGCATCATTATTAAAATCGGCATTGTGGAAGAAAAAATTTTATTAAATCGTGGCTACTTTCGTGCTAGATTAACTTTAGCAAATAATGATTTCTTAGAAATAGCAGAGTCCTTTACTATTATTGAGGGACATTTTGTAACTCTTGGATATCGTTATCAGTGGATGGATGAACAAAAGGAAACATTAAAAAAACGTTGGGATAATGTGCAGCATTTTCCAAATTCACCTAATTTTCCCCATCATGTCCATATAATTGAAGAAACAAATGTAGAACCTAGCCAATCTCTTAATATTCTAGAATTAATTGAACTCATAGAAAAAGAATTATAGTCATTTAACTTTAGATTGAGACATTAAGCTATACAATATCCACGGAAATCAAATCTTGCAAACCCTTACTCCATCGAGATTATCCCTCGAACCGTTCTCTATAGAACCTATCACCTTTTGTCTCATTTTTAACTTAAACTACTATAATTTAATCATATAAATAGTAAAATCTTGATATTTATACATAAAAATAGCATTTGTAGTAATATATTATTTTCATAATCAAACTTATCTTAAAGTTAAGTACAGCTAATAGTTATTGGAGACGTGATAAAATTTGGTACAAAGCCTGGGGAATATTGTTAGCAATAAAAGCACTGATGATAATTCCACCTTGGCGCAGTATGAATGGTAGAATTGCAATGCAACAGGCAATTAAGCAAGTATTGGGTTTGGAGTAGTTTTCAAGTATTTAATTATCTGATTGAGAGACTTCAACTTTTTTGTGTCTACTGTTAAAATTAAACAAATATATATCCAGGAGTGACTATGGAAACCACTCAAGCAGTGATAAATCCCACTACTCCCCCAATTCAAGATATTCATACACATCAGTTTACATTACCAGATCATACGCAATTACCAGATTCAGATGGAAATTTCGTGAAAAATTTTCAGGAGCATCCACAAAGTATTGTTTTAACCAGTTCTATTGAGCCAGTATTGCAGAAACTACATCCTGATGGCAATTACTGTATTGGCCAAGATAGTGGTATTTATTGGCGTATGACTGAACCACCGGAAAAAGGTGCGGAAGCTCCAGATTGGTTTTATGTACCTAATGTACCACCATTTCTCAATGGAGAATATCGTCGTTCCTATGTGTTATGGAAGGAATTTGTAGCGCCATTAATTGCTATTGAGTTTGTTTCAGGAAATGGTGCTGAAGAAAGAGACGCAACTCCCCCCAGTGAAACGGAAAAAGCGGGAAAATTCTGGGTTTATGAACAAGCAATTCGTATACCTTTTTATGCAATTTTTGAAGCGAGAAAAAAATTACTGGAGGTTTATCGTTTACTAGATGGGCGTTATGAACAGATACAACCAAATAAGAGAGGACATTTTGCAATCCCTCCTATGGGTGTGGAATTAGGTTTAATAGAAGATGATGGTGTATCATGGGTACGGTGGTGGGATGATGCGGGTAATTTGCTGTTAACTGGGGATGAAAGGGCTATTGTTGAAAAACAAGCCCGTTTAGAAGCAGAAGAAATTGCCCAACAAGCAACTTTAGCACAACAACAAGCAGAAGAAATTGCCCAACAAGAACGACAACAAAAGGAGAAGTTAGCAGCTTATTTAAGATCATTAGGTATCAATCCTGATGATATTTGAACTGTAGGTGTGTGATTTTTGCATTTAACTAGGTGTGTGATTTTTGCATTTAACATAGACATCACACACCACGTTTAAGCTCACCAGCAAAAGAATTACACTTTCTGTAATTGTGCTAGTCTAGGATCTACAATTTTCTGTCCTCAACTCACGAATTTAATCGCTACAGAAACTTTATTTCCCTCTCCGAAAACGTGGGTAATTTCCCCCCTTTTTAAGGGCTACCGTGTACACACAAGTGATCGAATTTAACCAAGCCCTCACCGAACCACCCCCTAACCCCCAATTCTGGGGGAACAAGAGTTTTCAAAGTCCCCCAAACTTGGGGGATTTAGGGGGCGAAATAGGCACAAAACGAAGACAGATAGGACTTGTGTGTACACCGTAGCTTTTTAAGGGAGGGTAAGGGGGGATCTAATCGAGAAATAAACCTGAATATTTGTAACTAGCAACTTACGTTATTAGACGAAATGCGCCTTTGTCCTAGGTCTGATAGTGGTATCGCTTCTACACAGAAAAAACCTGCCTATACAGGTTGGAAATTCTTAGTTTTTGATTAATCTATGTAGGTGGACCGCCCTTGTGTAGTAGCGCTTTTGGTGTGGCGAAACTATATAATATTCTCCCAACACTTTTCAAAAAATCTGTTACTCAAGGATATAATATAATTCGTGATTTCTTTGATTGGAAATCTGGCGTTTTTGTGTTGTGAATTTTAAATTGTTAATAAATTCAATCATCTATCATGCTTGAAACATCTACTTCTAAACTCAAAATTTTAGTGATTGATGATGATCTAGTGATCCAATTAATCCTGAAAAAAACACTGGAAGCACAGGGATATGAGATTATTGTTGCTTCTAGCGGTGTACAAGGTGTAGAAAAAGCTAATCAGCATCATCCAGCCCTGATTATTTGTGATTGGCAAATGGATGAAATGGATGGCTTAGAAGTATGTCGGATTATTAAATCTCAACCCTCTTTATCAAGCACATTTTTTATTTTATTCACAGCACGTACAGCAATTGAAGACAAGGTTAAAGGGTTAGATAATGGTGCTGATGACTTCTTAAGTAAACCTATTGATAAGTAGTCGTGCAAAATAAATTTCATAGTTAGGAGAGGGAACAGGGAACTCTTAACAAGGAACAGGTAAGGTTTACAGAGATTTTTTCTTGAATAACTATGTGCAATTAATTTTGCCTGGGTACTTAATATCAAAAATAACCACAAATATTGATGCTTAAAAGGTTCTGGCGATAGCAATTTTGGAGAACGAAAACGCCCTGCTACATCGCTACTCCGATGAGCGCTGTCCATTAGCTATAACTTTTGTGATCAGTTTTGGTAAT
>JBJTTJ010000084.1:0-2755 GCA_046080125.1 Cuspidothrix sp. | reverse complement strand
TTTAAAATATCATCAACCAGAATTTCTGAACCTAAAACAGCTTGTAAATCTGATTTAGTTTTATTAGATTGTTCCAAAAGAAATAACAACATAGATTGAGGATTATTTTGCTGATTAGGTTGATAATATTCTTGTTCAAATATTTGGACAAACAGGGCGCAAATCTTTTATAGGATCAACTTCGTATTCTTCACCTATCTGAGAAAGTGGTTTAAGATGATGAACATGGATAAAACCTTCACCTAATTCACCAAAAACTTTACCAAAATTAAATCCACAAATAAAGCAATTTGTACCATAGTGTAAAATGCACCTTTGACGAGCTTTCGGATCACGTTCATAGGCGTTTACAGATATCTGACGTACTTCTCCTTCGCGGAATATTTCAGATGTATTAACCTCTTCAGGAAGAAATATTTCTTCTTTAAAGAGAGTTAACTACTGGACGACCACCTTTAATACCAGCTAATTCTGAAAGCTTCGTTGCTGTTACTTTACGGTCAGGAGCGTGATACTGTGCTTGAAGTAAACGAAGTTGTGTATCACTCATACGAAGTTGAATAGCAGTCAATCCTGCAACATAATCAGCCGTAGAGGGTACTTTACTTAATTTATAGACACGAACCATGTGATAAAACTATTGTTTGATTTGTTAGTTATAATACTTATGATAACCTCTATGTTTCCGTAAATGGGGTTTTTGTTTGCTATTTTTTTGTAAAATCTGCTGTTTATTCATTTGATAATCAATTGAATCTTTATATCTATGTGTTATCATAGTAATGAATTATTAAAAATAAAGGATAAATCAACATGAAGGTTAGAGGAATAAAACGCGGTCAAAATATTGAGCTATTAGATCAACAGCTTAACATTCCAGATGGAACAGAAATAATAATTGATCTAGAATTTATTGAAAAGAAAATACCAGAACCAAAACTACATTTAACAAAAGAGGAGAGATTAGCTAAATTAAATAAATTATTTGGTACGTGGAAGAATCAACCTGATTTAACAGAAATATTTGCCGAAATTGACCAACAACGCCATGCTTACCAAGGTAGAAATATAGACATCATTTGATAATCAGGATAACGGCTAATGTATTTGTTAGACACTAATATTTGTATTGCACTGCTCAAAGAAAACCTCCAAGCAGTGAAAAAATTTAATCGCTATTTTAGCCAATGTTATCTATCCACAATTATAGTCGCAGAACTTTATAAAGGTATTTACTATTCTCAGCAGGTTGCCAAGAACCTAGAAACTCTGGTAAATTTTACTAACTTACTGCCTATAGAACCGTTTGACTTAGATGCAGCTATTGAATTTGGCAATGTTCAAAGCGAACTCAAAAAAATTGGTAAACCAACTGGAGAATTAGATGCTTTAATTGCGGCTGTTGCTCGTTCTCGCAATGATATTCTTGTAACCAATAACATCAAAGATTTTATCAATATTCCTAACTTACAATTGGAGAACTGGTTGGATTAGATAAATGAAAATGTCAGAATCAGGATACCCAGGATTAAAGGATTAACAGGATGAAAAAATACAGATATTAGGACTCACTCAAAATCTCTCTCAAACACTCTTACCTTCGTGTTCTTCGTCCCTATCCCTTCGGGACGCTCCGCGAACGTGGTTCGTTTTTCCGTGATCTGTTTGTAAGTCCTAACAGATAATTAAATCCTATAAATCCTCATGCAACGCACCCAACTTCCGTATCTCCGGCCAAATCATGGCCGTTGCAACTACCACCAAAATCGTCCCAATACCCCCACCAACCACAGATAACACCGGACCAAATAAAGCTGCAGTCAAACCAGACTCAAAACCTCCAAACTCATTAGAAGCACTGATAAATACACTATTAATAGCTGCAACTCGACCCCGTAAATGATCAGGGGTTTTAATTTGCACTAAAGTATGACGAATTACCACACTAATACTATCTAATGCCCCACTGAATGCCAACATCAACAACGACAACCACACCCAACGAGATAAACCAAAGATAATTGTTACTACCCCAAACCCGACAACAGACCACAATAAAGCTGGTCCAGCTTTGCGGATAGGTGGTAAATATACTAACAATGCTGCCATAATTAATGCGCCTATAGATGGGGCAGCTTGTAAATAACCCAATTCCACCGGACCAGCGTGCAAAATATCCTTTGCAAAAACGGGTAATAATGCTACAGCACCACCAAATAAAACTGCAAATAAATCAAGGGTAATGGCTGCGAGAATTAATTGATTATTCCAAACAAATTCAGCCCCCGCAGCTAGAGATTTTAATGATACTGGTTCTTTGCTAAAATTCGTTGGTTGGGGTTTAATGGCGGCTACAGAGGCTAAACATAATAGTGAGGCGATCGCTGCTACTATATATACTCCTGTAGCACTTTTGAACAAAGCAATAGCCAATCCTCCCAAGGATGGACCTATCACCGACGCTAATTGAAAGCTACTACTTACCCAAGTCGCTGCATTAGAAAAAAGATTAGTCGGTATCAACTGCCACATTAAAGCATCACTGGCTGGTTTGAGAAATGCCCTCGCTACACCCATTAATACTAAACAGCCATAAACTAGGAAAATTGCTCCTTTGGTATAGGAAATAACCCCTAAAGCCAGGGAACATACCGCCAGGAGGAAAATCGCTAGTAAAGTAGTGCGTTGACGATTATACTTATCAGCAATATGACCTGCTATTAATGTCAGTAATATCATGGGTGTTACTTGGGCT
>JBJTTJ010000083.1:0-7472 GCA_046080125.1 Cuspidothrix sp. | reverse complement strand
GGTGTAGATTTACAAAGATTCATTCGCAAACTTGGTGATGTTTCTGAGATGAAAATGTCAGAAATTAATGCGGCAATTCTTGCTGTTATTGAATGGGAGTTTTGATTATATCAGCGATCGCTCATAATACATACTTGATATAATACGTAAATTTTTGTAAATTTGCTACTATTAAATATTGCAAATGAATAAAATGATACTGTACGCCACGCTGCGCTATCAGACAGTTTATTTCGTCTCCATCCAATTATCACCCGCACGCACATCCACAACTAAAGGAACACTCAAACTCACAGCATTTTCCATCACCGACTTAATTTGTATTTGCAATTCTTCCCATTCTTGGGGAGGAACTTCAAATACTAATTCATCGTGAACTTGCAACAACAACCGCGCTTGATAATTCTTTAAAACCTCATGTAATTGCACCATCGCAATTTTAATAATATCCGCACTCGAACCTTGAATTGGTGCATTAGCAGCAGAACGTAATAACCCTGCATCAATAGCACCCAAATTTTTTAACTTACTCACATCAATATCTTCTAAATTTTTACCTTTTAATTCTTGTAAACTTTTCGTAGTAAAATCAAAATACCGTCTTCTTCCCAAAATTGTCTCTACATAACCTTGAGAAATAGCTTGCTTTTTCACACTTTCTAAATATGCAAATACCAACGGATATCTTTGATTAAACCGCTTAATAAATTCATTCGCATTAGCTTTATCAACACCAGTTGAACGGGCAAATTTTAATGAACCCATACCATAAATAACACCAAAATTAATAGTTTTAGCAAAACGTCTTTCTTCTGATGTTACTTCCTCTTTTTCAAAGACTAATTTTGCAGTGACAGTATGAATATCTTCATTATTTTTGTATGCTTGAATTAATACAGGTTCTTGACTCAAATGAGCTAAAATTCTTAACTCAATTTGGGAATAGTCAGCAGCAACCATTAACCAACCAGACTCAGGTAAAAATGCTTTTCTAATTTGACGACTAAAAGCGGTACGAATGGGAATGTTTTGTAAATTAGGATTAGAAGAAGATAACCTACCAGTTGCAGTTGCAGTTTGATTAAAATTAGTATGAATTCTGTGGGTTTTTGGATGTACTAATTCTGGTAAAGCATCTACATAGGTAGATTTTAATTTTGATAAAGTGCGATTCTCAATAATTAAATCCACAAAACCAGTATCATCAACTTCCTGGAGTTTTTCTAAAGTTGCTGCATCGGTAGAATAACCAGTTTGAATTTTCCGGGAATATTTGGTACTTAAACCTAATTTATCAAACAAAATATAACTCAGTTGTTTGGGAGAACCTAAATTAAATGTTTCTCCAGCAATTTCCGTTGCTTGTATTTCTAATTTTCCTAATTCAGATTCTAATTGTTGCGATAATTCTTGTAAATACTCAGAATTAATTCTCACTCCCGTATATTCAATCTCTGCTAACACTGATTCTAGGGGTTGTTCTACTTCCACCAACAGTTTATTTAAAGCGGGTATTTTTGCTAATTCATCCCGCAATTTACCAACTAATTGAAATGTCGCATAAACTTGAGTACCACAGTAATAAGCTACTTTATTAATACTAATATCAGAAATATTTTTTTGTGGTTCTTTTTTCCCAGTTTTGGGGACAATATCATTATATTCTGTGAGTTGTAAACCCAAATATCTTAAAGATAAATCGCTTAAATTATGAGTATGATCAGGATTTAGTAAATAACTTGCTAACATCGGATCAAATATCACACCTGCTAAATAAACTCCTTGACATTTAAAAATTAATCTGTCAAATTTAGCATTTTGAAAAGTTTTCGGGTAATCTGTACTTTCTAAAATCGGACGTAATGCAGTTAACACTAAATCTAATTTTAAATTATTACCGATTTTATGACCAACAGGAATATAAGCAGTTTCATTTTCTCCTATTCCCCAACAACAACCAATTCCTACTAAATCTGCATCTCTGGGATCTAAATCTGTAGTTTCTGTATCCCAAGCAACAGGATTTTCTGGGTCAGTGCATTGTTTGAGAATGCTAACTAATTCCCTTAATTTATCTTCTGTATCAATGATGCGAATTTGAATTGATGACTCTGGTAATTTTTCTGCATTAGCTGTATCTTCTGCACTGAAAAACCATAAATCATTATCTTCTTCCTTTTCAATTTTATTAGTTTCTTCAGTTTTTATTTCTGGAACTTCACCGCCAAATTTTTCCTGTAGTTCTTTAATTTGTTCGATAAATTTCTTAAATTCTAATTTTTCTAAAATAGGAATTAAATTAGCATTATCAAATCCTGTTAATTGACAGTCTTCTAAATTAAAATCTAGTGGTACATCTACAACTATCTTGGCTAAATATTGAGAATGTAGTGCATCTTCTTTACCCGCAATTAATTTTTTCTGGTTTGCACCTGTAATTTCATCTATTTTATTGTAAATTTCCTCTAAGGAATTATAGGTATTTAATAATTTTACGGCTGTTTTTTCTCCAATTCCTTTAATTCCAGGAATATTATCAGAGGTATCACCACAAAGAGCTTTAAAATCTACTATTTGTGTAGGTAAAATGCCTAATTTTTCCTTAACTTGTTCTGAGTGAAATTCTGTGATACTATTTACCGAACGTTTTAGGGCTTCAGGACTGAAATTTAACACAGAAATGGCTTTTTTTTCATCAATTAATTGAAATAAATCTCTATCTCCTGATAAAATCTTGACTTGATAACCAGCCGTAGATGCTTTTTTTGCTAAAGTTCCTAAAACATCATCCGCTTCATAACCAGGCTTAGTGATAATTGGTATATTTAAAGCCGTTAATAAATCATTCAGGTTTTCTACATCGGGAATAAAATCCTCCGGTGTTTCTGCCCTATTTGCTTTGTAATTATCATCTGCTTGATGACGAAAAGTGGGTACTCCTAAATCAAATGCTATAGCTATTGCCTGTGGTCGTTCTATTTCTATTACTTCTAATAAACACTTTAGAAATCCAAAACATACGCTAGTAGGATCACCTGCTTTTGTACGCAGTCCCCCTCCTCTACTTTTAGCAAAAGCAAAGTAGGAACGAAAAGCTAGTGAGTGTCCATCTACAAGGATGATGGTAGGATTTGTTTTAGTTAAAGAATCTGAAATCACTGAATTAGTGGAATTTGGGAACATAAACCTATTTTAGACTCCTGGTTTCCATAAGTTATGGAACGGTTGTTAATCTTTTACTAGAAATTCATTCAATTGTGGGGAATTTATGTATAAAGCATCTATGGATGATCAAAAGATTAAATTATTGGTTTTAGATATAGATGGAACTATAGCTGGAGATTCTAACCATATTAGTGGCAGAGTTCGAGAAGTTATTGCTGCGGCGCAAGCAAAAGGGATTAAGGTGGCTATAGCGACGGGGAGAATGTACTGCTCTGCTTTGCGGTTTCATCAGGAAATTAAATCCACTTTACCATTGCTTGCTTATCAAGGTGCTTGGATTCAAGATCCCAATAGCGATGAAATTCACCGTCATTTACCTGTATCTAGGGAAATTGCCTGGGATCTGTTAGAATATTTTGAACAGCCAGATTGGCGATCGCTCCTCTCAGTCCATGTTTACATCAATGATCAGCTTTATGTGCGGGAAATCAGCCAACAAACCGCACGTTATCAAGAACGCTGTGGTGTGACAGCTATTCCTGTCGGTGATTTGCGTCAACTCTTATTAAATTATGAAGCGACTAAGGTCTTAGCTTTGTGCGACGATACAAATTTAACTCAACAACTTTTAGCTAATTTACGTCGTCAATATCCACCCGCCAAACTATATCTTACCACATCCGTGGCCACCTTCCTAGAAGCCGCTAATACTGGTGCAAATAAAGGCAAAGCTGTTCGTTACCTGGCGGAGGAAATACTAGGTTTAGAAAGTCATCATGTGATGACAATTGGTGATAATTTTAATGATGTAGAAATGCTCAGTTACGCTGGTATTGGTGTAGCCATGGGCGATGCACCGACGGAGGTTAAAGCACTAGCTGATTGGATAGCTCCCAGTGTAGAGTCCGATGGTGCAGCAGTTGCCATAGAGAAATTCCTACTCAATTAATACCTCACACATCAGAAAAGACACCGACGACTTGCCGTGTTTCGTCTCGGTGTCTTTACTGGTTCGCTCCTCACACATCCAAAATATTAACCGAGGATATTGATTGTGTCAAGAGATTATTGCTAAGATTTTGTAAACATTAATTAAATTTCTCTAGGGGCAATAATTCCCAATTGCTCTTCTAGCACCAACTTTAAAACTACCTGGGTCGCCATCATCAATCCTAATCTCGCTTGTGCCAATTCTGGAGTATTAATTTTCACTTCCCCCCAAATTCGACAACTACCCCAAAACCTCTCAAAAGCTTGACTTAATTTTTCACCTGCTTTTATCCAATTAATCGAATTACTACTGGTTGTATTCAAGTCATCTACTACTTTAACTAATTGATAGATCAGAAAACTCTCATCAGAATGGTGAAGATAAAGCTTTTGATCACCATTAAGCCAAGGTATAGATTGCACAGAATTTTCCATACCTGTACGTGTGGGTGTGCATTGAATTAATCCCTCCTGGCGCGCCTTCTGTAACAAAGAACAGCAACGTGCGTGAGCGTATTGAATAGTAAAACAATTTGGTGACAGATGATCAGCATAATTATTTACCAACTCTCCATTCTGGGGAGAAACTATGAGACTTTGTAACCAAGCTGCCAAAGTAGAATCAAACAGTTGTAAATGAATCTCACCGGGGGAGACAATTTTGATAGAAAATAAGTGATTACAGTGCTGGGATAAATACTGGGCAACGTCTTTAGTAAAAGAGGCTATCACCTGAGAAATTTCCATAGCAGGTGAATTATGAGATTTTAATGCCCCTAATGCTACCTTAGAGACATATAAAATTTTTTGATTGTATCCGCCTTGATATACAGGAACTTTTTTCACTTCTATGCCTGCGATTTTGCCATTATTGGTGAAATTACCAAATGCAACATCTAAATATTGATCTATTAACAGCTTAATAGCTTTTTTATTGACAAAAAGTAGTTGAGGATACACGTATTTTTTTGTAAAAAATTTATGGAGTGCATCATTTTATCCTGTTCCATCTGCCCGGAGGTAGAAGTTTAGTTCATGTAAAGAAAAATGAGAGTAGGATAAAATTTGATGAATAATTTATAAAAGATGGGTAAACTTTACTACCCTCGTTGTACAGTAGGAAGTATAAGAAAAAATAAAAAGCAATTTAGCTTTTTATTCTTATTCGGAAGGCTGACGCTGTAGGGCGTTATGCCCACCCCGTCAACACAAAGACACTCCTTGCACTTTTCTAATTTCGTCTTTGTTTTCAGCCACACATTTGTTAATTATGCAATCTCCATCCTCCTTTTCCGAAGCTTCGCGTCCTTTCTTGACTTGGCAACGTATTCTTGACTGGGCTCAAGAACACTATCGCTGCCGCACCTTCAGTAAAGATGAGCGGATTCCAGCCAGACCTGGTTTGCTCTATTTAGTCCAAAGGGGTGCTATCCGCATGGTAGGAACTGCCCAAGTTAGTGCTACTGCTAGTCAGTTAACTTCCCGACGCATTAACAGAACACCAGAAGAAGCCTTTTTGGGTTTTGTTGGTGCAGGACAACCCTTTGAAATTGTCGCCCAGTCTCCATTTACACTCCAGTCCTACGCCCACGTTGATCAGACAGCAGTTCTGTGGATGTACTGGCATGACCTAGACAACTGGCCTCACTTCCGTCGTGAAGTTATGGATGCTTTCAGATATCAGCATCAACGTAAGTTACTCTGGTTAAGTGCTTTAGGACAACGCCGCACAATTGACAGGCTGTTAGGATTTCTCACCTTACTGATTGAGGAATATGGAGAGCCAGCCATGAGTGAAACTGATCCTGATGTAATTCGTGGTTATTGCTTACCTTTCCCTCTTACCCATGCCCAAATTGGCAGCGCCATTGGTTCAACCCGTGTGACTGTCACTCGCTTAATGGGTAAATTACGTCAACGGGGCTTAATCCTTACCCAAGGAGATAATCTGATTTGCTTACCCGCAGAATCTATCAATAGAGCCGGCTAAAGGGTAGCCGATATCTCTAATGAGTAGCAGATTGATCAATGTTGGCTGAGAGTTTGCCACTCTCGGATACGCCAATGGCAGGTATCAGTGGATTTTAACCAACCCTGTTGGCGTAACTAATTACTGAACCTGCGCCTCATCTTTACTAAGTCTGTTTGACCACCGCCAACAGATTTTGGGTAATCGGGTCGGGTATGAAATAATATGTCTTGAGTTCCTTGGTTATGAATGCTCGTAAGGCTAGATCTACAAATTGGGGCCACCCACCAGGTTCCAATTATTGATCTTGCCTGGTTCAAACATTTGTGGTAGAGTTTGGTTTAATTTGCCACTGCGATAACCTTCTAAATCCAAGGTGATATAGATAAATCCCCAGTTTTGAAATGCGGATACTAGGGTTGGTAAATCTGTAGTTGAGACAAAATCTTTAATTTTATCCGGTGATAATTCAATTCTGGCGGTGTCACCTTCGGAACGGACTCGTAAATTTTGCCAACCTAAATTTCGCAAATAAATTTCTGCCCTACCGACTCGCTGTAATTTGGCAATGGTAATTTCTTCTCCGTAGGGAAAGCGGGAACTTAAACAGGGTTGAGCGGGTTTATCCCACCAAGGTAAACCTAGTTGTTGGGAAATTTGCCTAACTTCCAATTTAGTTACCCCAATTTCTGCTAAGGGCGATCGCGCACCTCTTTCTTTGGCAGCTTGTATTCCGGGACGATAATCATGTAAATCATCGGCATTTACACCGTCTACTACATAGGAATAACCCAATTCTAAGGCTAAGGGTTTGAGGGTGTCGTGTAATTCACTTTTGCAAAAATAACAACGATTTACGGGGTTAGATGTGTAATTGGGATTGTCCATTTCTTGGGTTTGGACAACTTGATGCGAAATTCCCATAGTTGCAGCTTGTATTTTTGCTTCTTCTAATTCTTCTGGTAGTAGGGAAGGAGAAACCGCAGTTATGGCTAAAGCGCGATCGCCTAACACATCATAAGCAATCTTAGCAACTAATGTACTATCCACTCCTCCAGAATAGGCTATCAAAGCCCGATCCATTTGTGTAAATAATTGTTTTAATTGTTCTAGTTTGTCTGTGATTGTCATTTTTTTGAAAATTCTATTTTGACTACTTCTATTTTAGTCATGAAGATCCTTGTCATCAGAATCAATATATTTAGGAGAGCAAATCCTAAGTTGACAATTTCATAGACAAAACTATACTTATATTGACAAAAATTAATATATTTTTAGGAAAAAATCAACTACTTGATATATAATACGATGATATCAAGTATTGAATTAAGACTATTGCCGACGCGAA
>JBJTTJ010000082.1:0-17208 GCA_046080125.1 Cuspidothrix sp. | reverse complement strand
GGTTTAATCTATTCTTTCAAAGTATTATTTTTTCTCGGTTCAGATGCCGTTGCTTGTTTTTGCTTTCGGCACTTTCTTAATCTAGCAGTTCTTTTTTGGTTTGTCAAGTCTTTTGGGAAAAATTTTTTCGTGGTTTGGTTTGGTTGACTCAAAAGGAGAATTGCTGGGGACTATGGGCTTTATCTGGTAAGGGTTGTGCTAATTTTGCCGTTTTCAAATATCTACAGGATGCTGGCCATAGTAAGGTAGAGCGTTGAACCATTGGGGATGTTTTCCTTGCTGCCAGTCTAGATAGGCTAGTTGTAAGATACTGTTAACGGTGGTGGCTAGGTTGGATTTAGCAGTGATGAGTTGATAAGTGGTGTGCCAATTGGCTAGAGTTGCTTGCCATGCGGCTGGTGTGAAGACTGTATCTAGTAGTAATGGGGTGATGCCGGAGTTATTGGGGGTAGGTTGGTAGATAGCACCGAAAATTTGACCTCGTTGGGCGGGCATTTCTACGGCAATAACGGGGTTTTGGTAGTTATGGCTTATTAAAGTTTTATTGTCAAGTTGGTTACTAGATTGGGAATGATGATTGGAGGTGTGTTGTTGCCAGGCTAGGGCGGCTAGGGTAGAAATGGTAAATGCCGGGATTTTTAGCTGTTGTGCGAGGGTGCGGGCGGTTACTACACCAATGCGGGTACCTGTGAAACCGCCAGGGCCTTGGGCAACGGCGATGAATTCTATGTCTGCCCAAGTGTGTGGCTTAATCGCTTCGATGAGGTATTGATGGATATGACTGGATAAATCACGTCCTAAATTCCAAACTTGGGATTTGGGGCAATTTATAAAGTTGCTGATTGCTAAACCGAGTTCGGGTGTGGTTGTGTGCAATGCTAAAGCGTATTTATTGGGTGGTAGGTGTTTGATTGTGGTGGACAAAGTAAGTGTAAATATATTTTTTCATTGGGTGTGTTACTACATGATAATTCAAGATTTAATCGGGCAATAGTTATTGAGTAAAAGGTGGGAGATGTCTGTTAGGTGGGAACTAATTCCCCGGGACGCAATTTAGACCATTTACCTGTTTCTTGTTGGAAACTGAGACAACCAACTACGTCCCATTCCATTTCGATGATTTCACCTTGTGTGCGAATGTTGACGTTAATGGCTGGTTCGGTGGGGTCAAAATTTGGTGTTTCTGTGAGGTGGGGCTGTTGGTGCTGGGTTTCTACGGCGTTGTAGGTAACGCATCGGTCTACATAGTGGCAGTTAACGCAAATACACATGATATAGAACGAACCTTAATAACCTTTTATAGCTAATGTACCTTAAAGAAAAATAATCAGCATTAGTTTCTAGGTTGATTTTTATGACAATAGATGAATTTTTTGGTTCTCCTCTAGTCGCCAAAAATTGGCCTTTCAGTGTGGAATGTTTACCAAAACCTGTTTATATGGTTGGTGGTGCTGTGCGTGATGCAATTTTAGGGAGGGTGCGAGAGTATGTGGATCTGGATTTTATTATTCCTTGGAATGCGGTGAAGGTGGCGAAAAAGATTGCCCAACGATATGACGCTGGTTTTGTTTTGCTGGATGCAAAAAGGCAAATTGCCCGTGTGGTATTTCCCATGGGTACGGCCGATTTTGCCCAGTTGGAGGGTGAGAATTTGCTGACAGATTTGTATAGAAGGGATTTTACGATTAATGCGATCGCCTATAATCCCCATAGTCAGGAAATCATTGATCCTCTCTATGGCTGTCAGGATATAGATTCTGGCATTTTACGGATGATATCTCCTCTCAATCTCCAAAATGATCCTTTGCGGTTAATGCGGGCTTATCGTCAAGCTGCTCAACTTGATTTTACTATTGAACCAAATACACAGGAGGCTATTCGTAGTTTAGCGAGCAGTATTACTGAGGTAGCAGCAGAAAGAGTCCGGGTCGAGATTGGTTATTTACTGGCCAGTTCTCATGGGACATTTTGGTTACATCAAGCTTGGAAAGATGGTGTTTTGGGTAGTTTATTTAAAAATGCTACTGGTAGGAGTTTTATGAAGTTAAATGCGGTTGATGAAGCTTTTGCTGTGATTAGCGATAAATGGCAGAAATTGGCAGAACAATTAACCAATTATGTGCGCGATACTATCAAAACTTCTTGGTTAAGTGTAGCCAAATTGGCCTGTTTAGTCCACTCTCAACCGGAAATTGCGGAAATTGAACTCCGGGAACTTACTTATAGTCGAGCCGAAATTCGCGGTGTGACAACAGCATTAAGATTATTTACAGAAATAAAAGCAGTAAATATGCCTTTGCGGAAACAATATTTTCTGTTTCGGGAAATGGGAATTTTATTTCCGGTTGTATTGGTACTAGCTTTAGCAAATGATATTGTAGCTAAGGGAATTTTTGAGGAAAGTATGTTAGTTATATACCAACCTCTAATCGATCGTTATCTTAATCCTGATGATGTGGTTGCACATCCTCAAACTTTAGTTACTGGTAAAGAAATTATGACTGTGTTAAAAATTCCCGCTTCTCCATTGGTGGGTGAATTACTCATGGAAATTGGGGTTGCTCAAGCTGAAGGTAAAATTTCCACAGTAGCAGCAGCACTAGAATATGCGGCGAATTTAGTTAGATATTAAAAGGGCTATATTGCGATTTGAGTTGTTTTAGTTCTATGGAGTAGGCAATGAGTTTGATTTGGCAAGCTGATTTTTATCGTATTCCGTTACAACAGGAGGAAAAGGAAATACTATGGGAACTATTAATTTGTGATCAAACTCGCAATTTTGAGTTTGTAGCCAGTTGTCCGCAATCGCAAGCTAATTCTGAATGGGTTGCCCAACAGTTACAATTAGCAGGTGGCGATAAGTTACCAGATATCATTCAGGTATTTCGTCCACAGTCTTTAGGGTTAATCACAGTTGCGGCAAATGGCCTAGGTATTCAGGTTGAAGCGACTAGGAGGACTTTAGTGCTAAAGCAGTGGTTAGCAGCGAAACAATATCCTATAAATATAGATAAACCAGTGCCATTACCACTACCGGAAAATCTCTGGGGTAAAGAATGGCAGTTTGGAACGATTCCATCTGATGATATTGTGGATGAATTTGCAGAGCGTCCAATTCCGATTCTAGAAATACCAGATTATATTAAACCAATTAATTTAGGTTTAGCTTCAACAGTAATGATACCTGGAGTGATTATTTATGGCGGGCGGAGATCTATGAATTTAGCTAGGTGGTTAAAGGAAAGAGTCCCTGCGGCTTTAAACTATATTGCCGGCGATCCTGATGGGTTGGTGTTAGAATCTGGTTTAGTAGATCGGTGGGTTTTAGCAACTTTTATAGATGGGGAAGTTACTGCTGCTGGTAAATTATATCAACAGCGAAAACAGATAAGCCACGGACTACATTTTTTAGTAGTGCAACCAGATGATTCAGGAATGACTTATAGTGGGTTTTGGTTATTACAGGATGTTTAGGGGGAATATTAGACATAGGAGCAAAAAATAATGTAGAGACGTTGAACATCTCTACAATGGTTTCAAACCATGGATATTTAATTACCACCAGATGTCTATTGATTTTGAATCCGACAATTATAGAAACTAATGTATAATATTACTCTAGAAGCAGATGAACAAAATTAGTCGGCGGCGGGTTGTTGTTGGTGATGTACATGGTCACTATGAATGTTTAATGTTACTATTGGACAAAATATGTCCTACATCAGAAGATCAAATCTATTTTTTAGGAGACTTAATTGATCGTGGTCCGCAAAGTGCTCAGGTAGTGGAATTTGTGAAGGAGAATGGTTACTTATGTTTACTAGGTAATCATGAGCAGATGTTGTTAAACATTCTAACTGGTAGAGATAAATCATCCGTAAATAAGCAGGCGTGGTTGTATAGTGGAGGGCAGTCCACGATTGCAAGTTATCAGTCAGCGATAATTCCCCAAGAACATCTGGAGTGGTTTGAGAGTTTACCGACGTATTTAGATTTGGGGGATTTTTGGTTAACTCATGCCGGTGTTGATCCTAACAGAACTTTAGAAGAACAAACAGCGGATCAGCTTTGTTGGATTAGAGAAGAGTTTCACAGTATTAGTAAGCCATATTTTCCTGATAAGTGGATTATTGTTGGTCATACAATAACTTTTACTTTACCTGGTGTTATTCCGGGGAATTTGGCGCAAGGACGGGGATGGATAGATGTTGATACTGGTGCTTATCATCCTCGTAGTGGTTGGTTGACGGGGTTAGATATTACAAATAAATTGGTTTATCAAGCTAATGTGTTTAGTCGTGCTGTGCGGACTCTAGGGTGGGAAGAGGCAATTACAGTTATTCAACCCGATGATTTGAGTAGCCGTCTTCAGAAGCAACGAGTCTAATGAATAGATAAAGAGGGGTTGCAACCAAAAAGTTGTCTTTGAGATATATCTGGATTTTACATTGATTCAGCAACCCCTATCTAGGTTTTAGATTTATTGAGCAAACCATAAATAATTTAACTAATAGAGTATTTTTATAGAAATGCTCTGATTTTAGCGCGATATGCGGCTTTATCCAAACCATTATTTTCATTGGTGGGTAGATTTTTAATCTGTTTTTGGAGTTCTCTAATACGGGTATCTGTACCGGGATGTGTACTCAAGATTGTGGGGACGGAACTGCTACTCTGTAGTTTTTGCATGAAAGAAACCATGGCTGAGGGGGCGTAACCAGCACGGCTGAGGATTTTTAAGCCTCTTTTATCAGCGTCTAATTCATCTTTACGACTGCGGGGAAGATTCAGTACCAGTTGTACACCAAGACCTACGGCTTGACTACGATCTAAACCTGTGGCACTAGCTACACCTTTGGTGATTGCTTGTTGTCGCATTTGTTTGATTAAATGTTTACCTTCGATATGACCCATTTCATGGGCTAGGACACTGGCTACTTCTCCTTCATTTTCTGCGGCTTTGAGTAGACCTGTGTTCATATAAAGAAAGCCGCCAGCAGTGGCGAAAGCGTTGACTGCCGGATCTTCGACTATTTGGAAAGTATAGGTGAGATTGGGGCGATCGCTATTGGATGCTAAACGTCTACCGATGTCTTCCAGATAGCGATTTAGCTGCAAATTACGAGAAATTCTGACTTCTTGCTGTAATTCCTGGTTCATCTGTTGTCCAAATTCCACTTCTTGGCGATCAGACATATTGGATAAGTTTAGGACTTGTACACCTTGAAGTAGAAGCGGCAATAAATCTATGGCTTTACTTGCTACAGGTGTAATCAGGCATACAGTTAGGGCAATTGTTACAGAAATTAATGGATATAAACAGCGTCTTTGCCATAAACGGTAATTTTGGGAAAATCCTTGCCAGTTAATCATAATGCGATGGAATAGGATGGGTGTGAGGACTTAAAATCAGAGAGGAAATTTTGAGCGACCCAGGTTGCATTTTCAACTCAAGATCCTGAAATAGTCAATCGGCAATCAGTTACTGCTACTATGGCTGGAAACTACTACAATCATGATAAACTATCCGCTGATCATAACATTTGCTTCGTGCTGGTCATCTGATCAATATTGTGGATCATCCCGAACAGCTTGCTAGTACAATCAATCACCTAACTGAAAAGTTAATTAGAAATTATCCCAACGTGATTTATGGCTATTTTAGATACGAAAGGTCGCTTATTTGGTAAAATAAACCTACTGGATTTAGGTGCTGCATTAGTAATTTTACTAGTGATAGTAGGAATATTTATTTTTCCTGGTACTTCTGGGTCTGTCGCTCAGGTAGGTGGAAAAACAGTCCCGATTGAGGTAGATTTGGTGGTGCGTGGACTGAATGTTCGTAATCCTGAACAATTGTTTAATCAAGAATTGAAACAAGGTGGTAAAACCAATGTGATTATTCGGAATCAACCCTATGGTCAGATTGAGATTAAATCTATTCAGCAGTTGGAGAGAATGGTGACTGCGACGCAACCAGATGGTTCTGTCAAAGAATTGCCGGATCCCAGAAGTAATAACTTTAGCACAGATTTTATTTTGACTCTAGAAGATAAGGCGACAGTGACTAAAGATGGACCGGTTCTTGGTAATAACAAAGTTAAAATTGGGATGACTTTTGAATTAGAAGGTTTTAACTATAATTTCAACGCGTCTGTAATTGATATCCGTTTACAGGATAAATAAAATTCTCATCAGGGGTAACTGATGATTACATCCTCAAAATTAGCAGAAACTATACATTTATCATCTTGTAATCAGGTAGGTAAGTACAGTGACACAAGCTGGGTTTTTTTGGCGAGAATTTATGGATCAAATTTCAGAGATTAGGACTCAAAAACGAACAAAGTGGATTTTTAAAAACTTGTGTGAACCAGGTGTTTTGTTAGGGTTACTAACAATAATTGTCGCTATGGTGATTTGGAATTGGCAATTGTTGTTAGCTGTTGTAGTTGGCATTGGCATCATGATATTTAGTTACTCAATGCAACAATGGAACTGGCAATTACACTGGTTAGAAATCCGTAAGGTGATGAGCACCACTAACAGTCGTTTAGCTTATTCTGTAGCTGCTGGTGGTATGGGGACTGTGATTGCCTATATGACATCGGCAATTTGGGTGGATAGTTCTAGTCCTTGGTTAGCTGCTGGGGTGATTTTACAAGGTATGGGGACGCTATTAACTTTGATTTTGTTGGTGTGGCAAATATTCAATGTTCAAGGAAACAAGGAAGAAGACTATCTGGAAAATGTCTTAATGAAATTAACAGAAAAAGATTCTTTAAAACGGTTTATTGCTACGCGACAACTCAATAAACTGATTAATCGTCAGCAAGTTGACACAGCAACACAACAGGATATTATGGAGTGCTTGCAATTGCTACTCAGTCAGGAACAAGAAGTGATGATTCGAGAAGCAGCTTTAGACTGTTTGCAAAATTTAGACGGGTTGCAATTGCTAAAGCCTAATCAGGCACAAGTATTTATTCCTGTATCAGCAAAGGCCAAGCAGAAAATTATGGCAGATTAATTTAGTCTTATATCTGTTAGTATATAGTTTGGACTGGGGTATTTTGCTGTAGTTCTTCTTGGAGCATTTGCTGATAAATTTTGGGAAGGGAACGACTAACAGAATTGGTTTCTATACCGTATCCTAAACTTGTCCAAGTGGGAGAAAGTTTCCGTAAAACCTGATTTAATTTTTGTTGACGCAATAGTTTAGGGATATTGATTCCCCAAAATTGGGAATCATTTAACCAACGATAAACTACAGTATCTTGATATTCGGCTTCAAAACTATAACTATTCCAAAACATCATTGATGTGGGTTTAGGATGATAACGAGGAGCAATTTGATACCAAGTGGTATTAATAATCTGATAGCGTCCGGCCGCAGTGGAACAGTTACCCGTATTTGGTCCGGTGACGATGGTGACACATTTTTCTGGATGGCGACGAAGGTCATTAATTTGCTCACCACCATAGAGGAGGGAGTAGGGGCGATTGCCACTGGCTTCACTGGCGGATATGGTTCGCATTAAAGCTCGAATATAAGGATCTCCACCTTGCATAACCAAGGGAGGCTGTTTGCTGGTAAATATAGGTTCAGGAGATGATGATATATCACCAAAAACATACCACTGAAACAAATATACAAAGCCTAAAAGTGATGCCAGGGGAAGAATGAGATTTTCGACACCTTTAAGTTGAAAGCTTTTCAGAATTCTACTCCTTTCAATTACTTATGTTGACTAATAAGAAATACTTACCTTTTGATTCAGTGCAGCTGATAAGATCAATAATATTACAATGGCTATGATGATGGTATTCCATTGTTTCGCTACAATTATCAAACATTGTATGATAATGGTTAATGCTATAGCGGTTCTCGGTTGAGTGAAATACAAAAACCCCAACCCCTGCTCCGCAAGGGAAGAGGTGGCTTATGATGTATCTTACTGTATACCGCTATTTCATCATGGGAGTGCTAGGAGGATGTTTGAAAGGTATTATATGAAACAAATAATTTTTAAAGACCTAACCCCCCACCTATTCCCTAGGAAGGGGTTTGGCAGAGGGGTTAATTTGTATTACAATGACTTTTCAAACATCCTCTAAGTGGTGCACAGCCAAATTTACGATTGGTTATCAGCAATGAAATGGGATTGATAAGTATGAAGTTAATGATAAGTTATTGAAATTCTCATAAAAATTTGGTTTTGATGGGAAAAAGATAGGCAAACTTGAAAATATAGAAAAACAAAAAAATTTATGGTTACAAACAATAGTGGATATCAGTCTTGGAAAATAGTAGATGGCTGTGCTTTTGAGGGAGAAAATCTTAAATCAACTAGATTTTATGGAAATTATCAAGACTGTATGGAAATGTATGCACCCGTGGAGGAGGTGGAAAGGTATTTTAATACTCATAGTGAATGGTTTAGCCGTTGTGCAGAACCGATGAAGGTAGAAGTTTTAGATGCAAATAGTTATACTTTAGCTGTAGGTAAATTTGGTGCTTTCGGTTATGATGTTGAACCTAAGATTGGTTTAGAGTTGTTAAAATCTCAAGAGCGTCAATTTCAAATTCGAACTATTCCTGTACCTAATTACCAGGCATCTGGTTATGAGGTAGATTATAAATCATCAACATATTTAATAGCTGATAAAGATGGTTTTACACGGGTAGAATGGGAGTTGGACTTGGTTGTGGAGTTGCAGTTTCCCCGGTTTATGCAGCGTTTATCACGTTCGTTAATTCAGTCTACAGGCGATCGCATTCTAAATCAAATTGTCCGTCAAGTGTCCCGTCGTCTCACACATAAGGTACAAAAGGATTTTCATAGGTCTTTAAATATAGGGTTTCCACAGAAGAAATTGAAGAAATAGGGAGCAGGAAACTAAGGACTAAAAATGATGGGATATAGTCCTCGTCCACTTCGACAAGCTTAGTATAGTGATCAGTGCAATGCTTCTAGGATGGCTTTTCTTGATTTTTAGGACACTCCTTTCTAGAGTTTAAGCGGGCAATACGCCCGCACCATCTATTTTAATTACCCTAGGATAATCTTGGAAATTTATGCTTGAGTGAGAAGTTTTTGGATAATTTGGATTCCAGAGAATGCTTGCCAGAAGAAAAGGCCTAAAATAGCAAAATTTAAGAGTATATGAGTTATTCGGGCCCAATCTGCCCCTTTTTGCATGAAAGGAGATAGGGATGCGGAAAAAGCTATTAAACCTGTCATACCTAGTCCGGCCAGAAGATGGGGGCCAACAAACAATTTACCATTGTTAATGTAGGTAACGGCCATACCACCGATTGAACCTGCTACCATCAAGGCTAGAATAATAGAACCTATTTGATGGTGTTTAATGGTGTAGCGCCCTTTAATCAGTTCTTTCTTATCTTCTCCTTGAGCATTTCTTGTTCTCTGTACTTGTAGACCCAAGTATGCAGCGTATAAAGAAAGTGCTAATAATACCCACATGATGACTGGATGACCAAAATTCAACCAAAATTTGATGGTTGGAGAGAGTTCAAAAACCATATTGTTTACTGCCAATTATTAAATCTTCATAAAACTTAGCATACATTGATTTTTTAGACTTAGCAATTTTTCGATAGTATGGCCTGGCGTTAGTTATCCTTGAGTTGAAATTAGTTACATCTACCCAAACAGGACATAAATAAAATGACAGAAAATCAAGATACCTTGTTGCTCAAAGCTGTAAAAAGCGGGGATATGAAAGGAGTATTAGCACTGCTAAGTGATGGCATTAATGTGGATGCAAGGGATGTGAATGGGACTACAGCATTAATGTTTGCGGCGAATTTAGGTTATACAGAAATTGTGCGATCGCTTTTAGATGCTGGTGCTAATATTAATTTAACTAGGAAAATATATAGTTTAACAGCATTAATGCTCGCCGCTAGTGCTAATCACATAGATGTTGTTAAACTGCTAGTTTCCAAAAAAGCAAACATTAACGCCACAAATGAAGATGGTAGTACAGCATTAATGATAGCAGTTCTCAAAGGCAATATTGAAACCGTAAACATACTTTTAGAGGCTGGTGCGGACAGGGAAGTTACTGATGCGGATGGCGATACTGCTTTAAAACTTGCAGTTAAGCACAAGCAGCCGGAAATTATTAGGCTCATATCACAAAATAACGATCTTGTCAATAGTCAAGACTGCCAAGGGGAGACAGCATTAATGATTGCAGTGGACTTGGGTGATGTCCCAACAGTAGAAGCATTGCTGTCATCTGGAGCGGATGTGAACCTGAAAAATAGTGATGGGGGAACAGCATTATTAGCAGCTACAGCTACGGGTGACATTAAAATTATTAATATTTTATTAAGTGCGGGTGCAGAAATTAATCATCAAGATGAAGAGGGAGAAACCGCTTTACATCTAGCGACTTTAGAGGAATATACTGATGTAGTAAAAGTATTGCTACAACGGGGGGCAGATGTGGAAATGAGAAATCATCTGAGGGACACACCCTTATTCATAGCAGTATTTCAAGGATATAGTGACATAGTAGCAATATTACTAGATGCCGGGGCAGATACAGAACAGAAAAACTTGGGGGAAGTTGCGCTGACATTAGCAGTATCAAAAGGACATTTTCACACTGTGAAGGTGTTACTTGACCATGGTGCAAATATTAATCAATTTGCGGATGATGGTAAAACTGCTTTAGTAAAAGCTATAGCAACGAACCATCCTGAGATATTCAAATTATTATTAGCAAAAGGGGCAAATGTAAATTTACAAAATTCCTTTGGAGTGACTGCTTTAATGTACGCGACTGCTGAGGGTTATACTAAGGCTGTAGAAATATTACTCCAGGCTGGGGCCGATGTAAATTTAAAAAATCAAGGTGGTTATACAGCTTTAATGATTGCCGAATTGAATCATTATCAGGGTATTGCTAAGATACTAAGAGAAGTTGGAGCGCGGGATTGACATTCAGCTTCAGCGACCTCAAGGTGATTCTTGGTTCAACGGATAAATGCAAAACCTGTGTAGGGACAATTCATGGATTATCCCCACAATCTAATTGTATATTAACCTTGATAGGGGTTGTCTAGTCTGTCTACGGAAATATTAGCAGATAATGGGAGACGACCGGGATTTAAACGAGGTTCGGCTGCATATCCTACAGGTACTAATACAGCAATACCAATATCTGGATTGTTTTCAGCACCAATTATAGCTTTTACCTGTTCTTCAATCCAACCATTCATAAAGCAGGTAGATAAACCTAAGCTTTCGGCTGCTAATACTAAATTTGTAGCGGCGATCATGGCATCTTTGATAGCGTATTCTCGGCGCTTATCGCCTAAAGCTTGTTGAAATTGAGGAATAGCATTTCTAAAGTAGTTTACTGTTCCTTCATTCCAAGCGCCTGTTGTTAATCCCTGCTCTAAAATGGGTGTGAGGTCTTTTTCTCCCGCAGTAGCGTCAGCAGCAAAAACAAAGGTAACGGGTGCTTCCAGGATTTGCTTTTGTTTCCAAGAAGCAGCGCATAATGCTTGTTTTTGGGTTGCGTCTTGAACTAACACTATTCTCCAGGATTGGGTATTAAAACTACTGGGTGCTGCTACGGTTAATTCTACCAGTTGCTGGAGTAGTTCTGGGGAGATGGGGTCTGGCTTAAAGGTTTTGATGGAACGACGTTGTAAGATGGCAGTAGGTACGTCTAATGCTTGGATTTGAGTTCTAGAAGTCATTGGATTTGGGATTTTAGATTTGAAGTGTTGGATTATGTCCTGCGCTTAGGGTAACGCTTTTTTGTACGGAGGTAAACTGAAAATTTGCTGCTTTTAATTCCGTAAGACCTTGCCACTATGCTTGGATTAACAAAATATTATTCAGTCAGTTTCCTACTAAAGGTGCATTTAAGGTCTTGTCAATGCGATCGCGTGTTTCTAATAAGAAGGCCTGAGTATATTCGTCTTGAGAATTTACTGTTCTTAACTTACTATTTAACTGCTTGAGTTTATACCAAGCTAAGGTGCGAGCATCTTCGGGGACTGATTCTTTTCTTAATACCATTTCTATCAGTATTTCCAGGTATTCTCTTTGCAAACCACGACGCAAACTAGAGATTTTTAATTGATCCTTGGGTTGAAATACTTCCGACCAAATTCCAATTTGTAAAGTATCAAATAGTTCTGGTAATGTTAGGACTTTACCTGATGGACTTTTTAATTCTAAATCCTTGATACGAGTTAGGCGATCTCTTCCTAATAAATCTCGCAATACTAGACTCTGAACTAACAAAACTAAATCATGGATGGGATAATCTAACCTTCCTAATTGAGTATTCGTTCCCCAATGTAACCAACGGGAAGGTACTAATTTATTCAGTAATTCCGGGGGAAAATTCAAGGACTCCTCAGCAAACACATACTTTTGGATTATCATTAATGCTTGTCGCTGTTCTTCAACAGGTACAGGTACAAATGGTAATTGTCCCTTACCGTTATTTGGTTGCACTCGATAAAAAGACTGACCACCAATATATTTGCTGGTGTAGTATAAATTTTGCAAATAGTTTCTTAAAATGGTATTAAACCGCTCCTCCACATCGCTATAACTTTCATTAGCTAAAGGATAGCCTCGATTGAGTCTTGCCCACATTCGCCGAGAATTATCTAATTGTGACTGAGCATAAACTAAGGTATTACTGCTATGGTCCCAAGCATTCACCGTGGGATCACTATTAGATACATCCTCATCAGGAGCATAACTTAATTCTCTTTGGTCAGATCTTGCCGCAATTGCTGCTAGAAATGACTTTTCGCCCATAGTAGTTGTAGACTGACTGGGACTGTAACCATATTCAATTGCCAATTCATCATAGGGGCCGACCCGATGGGGAAAATAAGCTCCCTGTTTAACTCCATCTGGGGCAATATTAGGGGGAAGATAATCCATTACAGAAGTTGTTAGTCCCTTAGTGGCGGTAATTTCTGGATTATTCATTTCTGCTGGGGAAAGTAGGGTACTACCCCGGAAATTATGACGTAAACCTAAAGTGTGACCGACCTCATGGGCGATTATCACTCGTAAATACTGGTGAATATAATCTTTAATTTGTTTTGGAGTTGGTGTAGTATTTCCTAACATTGACATTGCTAAAGATCCAAAAGCAAACTGATAGGATGCTTCTATGCCGTAGCATAAATCATATTCTGTAGCTAGTTTTGATAACTTCTGTGATGATTTGGTAGATTTTTGATGATTTGGAGGGCACCAGGGATGATTATTGATTAATCCTGATAAGGAAGTTGGAGTTTGTGAATTTTCCGGTCGTACCATTTGCCGATAATTATTTTTTAGTAATCTCAGAAAACTACCATCAATGAGAATATCTGCGTCTAATATTTCTCCCGTTAAGGGATTAACTCGAGATGGACCCATGGCAAAAAATCCATCTACAGTATTAATCCAACGGATGGTATTATAGCGAATATCTGCTGGATCCCATCTAGGATTATCAGGCATTTGTTGAACTTGAATGGCATCTTTAAATCCTACTTTTAGAAAAGGTTGATTCCACATCAAAATTCCCTCTTTAATAGCATCACGATATTCTAGGGGGACAGCATTATCAATCCAAAAAACAATCGGCTTTTTCGGTGGAGAAATGGCAGTTTGAGGATCTTGTTTTTCTAAATTCCAGCGATTAATATAGCGTACAAAAGGATCTCTTCGATCATCTTTTGATAAGTTCTGATAGGCAGTGATAAAATAACCTACTCTGTCGTCAGCTAATCGAGGTTGATATTTTGTTTTCGGTAATTCCGAGAGGCTATAATGCACTTTTAATGTAAACCCACGACTATCAGCCAACACCCCCAAACTATCCTCTTCAGAACCACTACTGCTAAAGTTGAAAATAGATTGAATTTCTAAATTTTGGGGAAAGATCTTGACATTGCCCAAATAAGCTTGTTGAGGACTAGCGCTTAGTTCTAAATTATTAGTTAGTCCAGCTAAATCTGTGAGAAATAAATCATCTAAGTCAATGAGAATGCTTTTTTTCTGTTCATTAATACTTTTGATGGGAATGGTATAAAGCACAGAATCACTGAATGATCTGACTATTGATCTAGCTTGAGGATCTCCGTTTTTCGTACGAAAATTAACATTTCTTACGACGAATTGGAGTTGATTATCCACTTGTTGAAAGTAAAATAGAAAATCTTGCAGGGGTATTCCACTATAAATACCTCTTTGACCGATTCCTGATTCTAAAGTAGAGGTAGCTAGGAAATTTTTTTGCAGTTGTTCGGGCTGAATTTCTAGGTAAATTTTCTTCTTGTTATTATGGCGATAAATAGTAAAAATTCCTGATATTTTTTCTGTATCCTTGGTGACATCTGCAAATTGTTCTAATTCATCTTCTCTAGACTGTCGAGGTTGGGGTTCTGGTTTGGAGGTATTTGTGGATTTGTCTACCATGAGGAATAGCTGTTTACCAATCTGTTTTGAATCTTTAAATACCCAAATAAAACTTTCTTTTCTGACCTGATTATTTTCATCAATCACTGCTATTTTTGAAGTTGGTATGTTTAATCTTTGGGTAAATTGATCAATGTGCGATTTAGGTTTATGATTGGTTATTACTTCAGCTTTAGTGCTGGCAATACCTAAAAGTAGACCATTTAATAAAATAATAGATAACACAAGTTGATTCATTACTGATGTTCCCATGGTTTGCTATAACAGATCCAGATAGGTGTTTTGGTATTAAGTTTATTGATTTAAGGTAAGTAAGGGGTGTGAACTGGTGTGAAAATGGCGGGATAATTTAGTAGTTGAAAGTTTCTATGAGTGTATCATATCATTTTAATTTCTGACTGTGATCCGATGACACTAGAACTTACACAAAATGTAGGTGAAACCCTGATTCTTATGTAGAGGTAATTCATGAATTACCTCTAAATTCATTATGTTGTGCATAAGTCCTGAATACAAACATGAATGTGATATCTAAAGCTATTCCGCTTAAATTTTACATCCAAGGTGAGGGATTTCCGATCCTTGGTTTACATGGTCATCCTGGTTCTGGGAGCAGTTTGTCTATCTTTACCGATCATTTATCACAACATTATCAAACCATTGCCCCGGATTTGCGCGGTTATGGCAAAAGTCGGTTTTATAGTAAATTTGAGATGCAAGACCATTTAGATGACCTAGAAGCCCTCCTAGACCGGTTAAAAATAGAAAAATGCCTAGTATTGGGATGGTCACTAGGAGGCATTCTAGCTATGGAATTGGCAATGGATCTACCGCAACGGGTAACGGGTTTGATTTTAGTCGCTACAGCGGCCAGACCGTGGGGTAATCATCCCCGTATTTCTTGGCAAGATAATGTTTACACGGGTATTGCGGGGATACTGAACTATATTAAACCGAGTTGGCAATGGAATATTGAGACTTTTGGCAAGCGATCGCTTTTTCGCTACCTAATTCAACAACACACAGCCATAGCTTATGGTTACATCGCCAGGGATGCTGTACCCGCCTACTTACAAACCTCTTCAGCAGCTACCAATGCCCTGTACAATGCTATTAGGGCAGGTTATAACCGCATTCCTGACATTTGCCAAATCCAGTGTCCTAGTTTAGTGCTTGCTGGTGAGCAAGATCGTCATATTACCGCCAATGCTAGTTTAGAAACAGCCCAACACTTAAAAAATTCTCAATGGCAATGTTACCCCAATACTGCCCATCTTTTTCCTTGGGAAATACCCCAACAAGTATTAGGAGATATTGATAATTGGTTAGCATCTAACCCGCAGATGATGACAGGTTAGATGGAAATTTCAAGGTGAAATATTTGGTGTTTTAACCCAATTCCTGAATTAAAACATAAGGTTCAACAATGAGAGCATTAAATCGTTTATTGCGGTTCAGATTCCATGCTCCTATCTGATCCAATGTGGGTTTTGCTAATAATTGTTCATCTATCCAATGCTGTACAGAAGGAATATTATCACTAGCGATCGCTTCTCCCACATCCAATAAATCTAAATTCTTTGCTACCACAACAACTGCATCTTTTTGAGCATGGGGAATTAGCCACTCCCATTCTGCTTCATCGAGATTTTGTTGTAATTTTTCTCTTAAATCTGACATAATTCCCCATGTTTTTTAGTTCAAGACTTACGCAAAAGAGAACGAAAGTAGGGGTAATTCATGAATTATTATTACCCAATCATCAGAGTTTCAATTACATCTTGCGTAAGTCCTAGAGTTATCAAATTGATTTTACAATATCAGCTAGGAATTTTTATCCGTAGTTAGTATCTATATATACTGGCGATATCAGATACTATGTAAATAAATATTATCAGACCTTCCTTTTTACCCCTAGATGGTTTACAAATTTGAGAAGTTGGAAATTTTGTAATCTAAATACATGAAAAATGCTGTAAATATTCATCAGGTAATAAATCAAGAAACTGACTTTTTGCCTTATTAAAGTTTTTATTATCCTTATCAAACCAAGAGATAAATAACTGTTTTTTTGCCCTAGTTAAAGCTACATAAAATAACCGCTTTTCTTCTTCCAAATAATCATGTATTTTTTCCGAATCTCCCACAGGTAGAGTATTTTTAATATAAGCATGAAATTCTGATTTTATCTGACCATTAATTAATTTAATAGCAGCAATTTGAATTACTTCATCTTTACCTGTAATTAAACCTGTTGTTTCTACATCAAAAACTACGATGCTTTCTGACTCATAAGCATTAATTAAATTCCTAAAAGGATCACCATCAATAAAAGTTTGCTTTGCACCCATATCGGTTAATTTAAAACCACACACTTCACCTTCCTTAATGACATTATTAGTACAGAAACTATAGGCGATCGCATCTTTGGTTAAAATTATTCTAGAATTCAGATAATAATATCTAACTTATCTAACTCTAAGATATTATTAATTCTCTAAATTTAGATATTGACAAATAAAATCAATATTGTATAATAATTATATGTGTATGTTAAATATTTAACTGGTTTCCAATACTTTAAGATTTAAGGCTAAGAGTAGTTAAATGAATACAGTCACCTTAAACCTAGATTCCATTATTCACCTTACAGATGAACAATTTTACCAACTCTGTATGGCCAATAAAGATGTAAATTTAGAATTAAATGCAGAAGGAGAGTTAA
>JBJTTJ010000081.1:0-23496 GCA_046080125.1 Cuspidothrix sp. | reverse complement strand
TGGGATACTTTTATGTCTCTTGTTGCTACTACTCGTAAGTTAGGAATCAGCTTTTTTGAGTATGTCCGTGACCGGATTTCTCAACTTGGGAATCTTCCCTCTTTGGCAACTATTATTCATGAGCAGTCTTCTCTCAATTCTTTTGGTTGCTCATGGATGCCTGAATAACTCTTGACCCCGAATCATTGAGGGGATACCTTTAGAGATAGTTGACCCTGTAGTTGACCATTAAGAGTGTCAAGTTGTAGTTCCCCTTCACTCTTCATAGCTTGCAATTCCCATTGTGTTTGATAGGCGATCGCTTGTTTGGTGATTGCGGCTTGTGATTGTTGAGAAAAATTAAATAAATCTATGTGATTTTGTTCTAATAAGTCGTTTTCGAGTGCATCTATTTTTAGATGTTTGAATTGTGCATGAATTAATTTTTCCTGATGATTAGTAAGTTGTCTACTTACACCATAAGCACCTAATAAAAAAGTGCTGCTAATAATTCCAAATACTACAGCACTCGGATCTTCATTAGGGAGTATTTTTATTATTTTGATGTTATTATCAAATAATAAATTACGACGTTCACGATCAATTAGATAGCTTACACCACGTTTAATTTTACTACCTTTACAACTGCTTTTTATATTGCAATATAAGGTTTCATTGTGTTTAATTGTGTCGTTAAATAAGGGTAGCGATAACATAAATCCCCCCGCTAAAAGTGTTCCTACAATAGCTGTAGTGGTTTTTCGTTGTAGGGATAATTGGTGGTTTAAGTCTGTAATTTTTCTCATTATCTTAATCCAAAAAAATACTTTAATTTTGTGAGTATTCCTGATTTTTCAAGCCATAATATAAAGTGGTTTATGTTAAGGATAAAATCTATAAAACCAGTGACTAGATAGTTGAGTGCGATTGCTGTCACCAATCCTGATAAAAAAATATTGATACAACCAATGTTTCTATATCTAAATTTCATTATTGTTTTCTCCTGATGATAATTTTTTAAAAAATCCTATTAATGCGATTGCAGATAAACCAACTAACAAACTAATTCCCATAGATGGTAATTGAAAATTAAAACCATCAGTACTTTTAATCTCTTGATAAGTTTGGTTAATTTGTGCATAGGTGTTAGTAATTTCTTCGAGATGAATTTGGGAAGCTCTTGCTTCAATAAATTCTTGTCGCTTTCTGGGAAGTTTATTTAACTCATCCGATAGCGTTGTATATTTTGTCATTAATTTTCCTCCTCAAGTATTTCAAGATATTTTTTATACCGATTATCTGCAATCGGAATATTTTCCTTGTACCATCGTTTTTTACCTGACTTATTTCCCCCAACAAGTAAAATAGCTTGTCGCCGAGGATCAAATGCAAATAAAATACGCCAAGGATCTCCTTTATATTGAACACGAAGCTCTTTCATATTGTTAAAAGAAGATCCTTCCAAAGTATCAACTCGCGGTCTTCCTAGTTGTGGTCCAAATTCTGCCAAGACAGTTAGTGCAGCAAACGCTTCATCCTGAAATCCTTGTTCTTGTTGATAAAACCAAATTCTAAAATCTGGATCGAAGACGATATTCCATTCCATATCTATCATATATTCTATATATGGAATATACTATATATTCTTTGCTACGTTAGCGAAGCTGACCGAAGGTCGCTTTTTGGGGAATGTGGAGAGGTGCGATAGCGAAGCGCTCCGTAGGAATCGCTGTTATAATTTAATATAGTAAGTTAAAAGCAAATGCCAACAGTTTTATATATAAAGGGGTGGCGATTTTTCTTTTATTCAGACGAAGGAAATGAACCCATTCATATTCATGTGCAGAAAGGAGACAGTGAATGCAAATATTGGCTAGACATCGATCTATATGAAATTCGAGAAGCTTATTCATATCGAATGTCATCACGAGATATACGGGAAGTGAAAAAGATAATCTGGCAAAATTTTGATGAAATAGTAGATGAATGGCAAACATTTAGGAATCAACAAAATGGATAAGCAATACAATGTATCAAACATTGACTTTAATGGAGAATGGATAATTCTATTCGTAGATGGAAAAATCTATCAAATTCCAATTGCCCAAGCCTCTAAGCGACTTGCTCAAGCAACAGATATAGAGCGTAAAATGTATCGCATTTCTCCATCTGGTTATGGTATTCATTGGTACGCAATTGATGAAGATCTGACAACTCAAGGATTAATCAAACTAGCAACAATCTCCAAGACAGCTTAAAGCAAACACAATAGACTTTGATTGCTTTTTGTGGAGGTGAGAGGGCGATAGCGCAAGCGCTGCTGCAAGCAGTTCGCTTTTTGGAGATGTTGGGAGGGCGATAGCGAAGCGCTCCGTAGGAATCGCTTTTTGGGGATGTGAGAAGGGCGATAGCGAAGCGCTCCGCAGGAATCGCTTTTTGTGGGGATGTAGGGAGGTGCGATCTGCGATAGCGCAAGCGCTGCTGCAAGCAGTTCGCTGTTTGGGGGATGTGGGGGTGCGATCGTTTTGGAGTGAGGGAGCAAGGACGATAGCGAAGCGCTCCGTAGGAATCGTTTTTTGGGACGTGGGGATGGGCGATAGCGCAAGCGCTGCTGCAAGCAGTTCGCTGTTTGGGGAAGTGGGAGGGCGATAGCGCTCTTCGTGACTTGTCAGTTCGCTTTTTTGGGGATGTGGAGAATCGAGAACTAATCATCTCTATTTCCACGAGTTAAATAACGGACTTCCTCCAATAAAATATTAAATCGCTGATCGCTTTCAGCTTGTCTTTGTTTGATCAATTCCATTTCTCGCTGATTTTGAGCAGCTACTTGTAGCAATGCTTGGGCCGTTACTCTCAACCCATCTATGCTATCTTTAACTTCAGTTATACTTTCCCTAACTTCAGTTATACTTTCTCGCAACTCAGTCACACTGGAAGCCAAATCATCAAGCATTTCATCATTCCACCGTTGTACACTCATAGTATGTTTTTAATATTGCAATTAAACTAATATTCTAATTATACGAAAGATATCGCTTTTTGTGGATGTGAGGGGCGATAGCGAAGCGCTCCGTAGGAATCGCTTGTAGGGAATGTGGGAATGCGATAGCGCAAGCGCTGCTGCAAGCAGTTCGCTGTTTTGGGAAGTGGGAGGGCGATCGCTTGCTAAAATAGAAGTAACTTAAAGGTTAGAGGAGAAACAAATAAATGATCACATTAGAAATGGCGATCGCTAAAATTAAACAATTACCTCTGGAACTGTAAACATATCGCTAACGCACAAATCCAGAAAAAACTCTCACAAATTAGTATTCAATCTGGATATGAACTACCAACAATTTGTACACCCTATGAACTTATGGGAGATTAACAATGTGAAAAGATGAAGTATTAGAAGAAATTTACAAAATTCGAGAAGAACACGCTAAATCTTTTAATTATGATTTGCATGAAATTTGTCAATATTTAAGGAAAAAACAGGTAGCTAAAAACAGAAAAATTATTACTCAACCTCTGATCAAATCACTATCCTAAACTAAGTTTTGGTATTGAGGGGCGATAGCGCAAGTGCTGACTTGTCAGTTCGCTGTTTGGGGATATGGGAGAGCGATCGCTGCTATAATACAAACAGTTACTCTTTTGTGAAAAAAACACTACAGAAACCCGAAATTTGAGTTTTTATGAGAAAAAAAGTTAGCGAGCACTTGTCAACCAAGGGTTTCAGAATCTAGATTCGGTCAGGGATTTCCGAAAGTCCCTCCAAGAGCGTTACCACTAACACCAATAGCTCATCAAAACTTTTGCAGTTATAATAGTTATAATTATTAACAACCCAGAAAATTATATTCGCAGCTATGAATAACGCATTACAATATATTTGTGATTCAGAAGGGCAAACAGTTTCCGTAGTTGTACCCATTGCCCTTTGGCAAGAAATAATGTCTCAGAGAGAGACAGCTTATCTATTAAGCAGTTCAGCCATGAAAGCAAGATTACTTGCAGCTAGAAAACGTCAAGATGGAATTTCTTTGGAAGCAGCCTGTGAAAAACTTGGAATTTGATATGGATGCTTTTGAGGACTTAGCTTGGTGGATTAAAACTGACCGTAAAAAAGCATTAAAAATCATTAAACTCATTCGTGAAGTACAACGTAATCCATTTGAAGGCACAGGACAACCCGAAGCCCTAAAACACGATTTATCTGGCTGCTGGTCAAGGCGAATAGATCAAGAACATCGTCTAGTTTATGAAGTCCTAGAGGATAAAATCAGAATTTTAGCTTGCCGCTTTCAGCCATAAATCAGGAAAATCATACTGTGGATAATCTTCTCGGATTTCCTTGAGTACATCTTGCCAAATTTCGTCAAAAATTTCCGGCAGATAATTTTTAAGACTAGGTGACTTTGCTAAATATTGAAAGTGAAGAATCCCAAAATAGCTTATTAGTTTCCGCTATTTCTGTTTGGGAAGTAGCAGATCCAAGTTTGAAAATTGAAAAATTCTTGCTCTTGAGAAGTTGGGGGTATTTGCATTAGTCGCGCAAAACTATAACTAGCGATAAAAGTACGTAGGTTAGATATTGTTCAACGTCCTAAATACATTGCTCGACGTTTTTGGATATTGCGGATTACATCATATACAGCAGATTCCTTTGTTATGAAGTACATCATAGCCACCTCCCTGCTTGCGGGGAGGGGGTTGGGGGTGGGGTGATCTTGTACCTCATAACATCGGTAAGTGCTGTAAATATAACATAATATTCCTTTTGTATATCATTTGAACTAATAGGAGTTCCAGAATTTGCTAGATCAGCGCTAATATTGCCATAAATTTCTGCACATTTATCATTAAAAGGCAAAGAAACAAATCTGGTGCTGTTCTCATTAATTGAGAACATGAATAAATGCTGTAATTTGTTTTTCCATATCAAAAGATTCCAGAAAATGAATTAAGCTAAACATCACTTCTGGCTGTTGAAATTGAGGCAGATAATTTATTTTTATCAGGATTTTCGGCTATTTCAGCTAAAGCATTTTCAAAATTTGTAACTTGTGCTTCTGTTGACATTAAGCGATTTTCTTGCAAGATTGCCAATAAATTATTTTGATTCATTGTTTTGTGCCTTATTTCTCAAAAATCCATATTAAAGGATGAACAGAATGATAAAATATAAAATGGGCGATCGCTAATAAAGTCCTATAAATCTTAACATCTCCTAACATCATCTAGACGATAATTTTAACTATTTTCAAGTATTGTGTTATAATCAATTCAGAGTTAGAAGAGTAAAAATATCATGATTTTAGCTATTAAAAATGCTCTTTCCACAATTGCACCTAAGTTAACTTATGATGTGTTGATTGAAAATCAAGCAGATGGTACTGTGAAAGCGACATTATTAAGTTTACCAGAATGTCAAGGTTTAGGTGCGAATAAAGAGGAAGCATTAAATAATCTAATTCAAGTTTTTCAAGCCCGAAAACCAGAAATAGTAACTTTAGAAATAGTAACTTTAGAAATTGAACCAGCGAAAACAGAACATCCTTGGATGAAATTTGCAGGAATGTTTGAGGATGATCCACATTTTGATGAAGTACAGCAATATATAGCAGAATATCGTCGTGAATTAGATACAGAAATGGAGGAATATTACCAACAAATTGAAACCCAGGAGAATAGCAAATGAGTTTATGGATACTGGATACAGATCATGTTTCTTTATTTCAACACAGAAATCCATTTATTGTGCAGCGTGTTAATAGTGTCAAATTTGAAGAAATTGCCATAACTATAATTACTGCTGAGGAACAATTGCGCGGTAGGTTTAATGTTATTAAAAATGTCTCATCATCGGATAAATTAGTATTAGCTTATGCAAATTTTCAGGCTAATCTAGAGTTTTTAAAATCTATTAATTTACTGGAATTTAGCGAAACTGCCAGTAATATTTACACTGAATTAGTTAAGCAAAAAATCCGTGTTGGTACTCAAGATTTACGCATTGCTGCAATTACATTATCATTCAAGGGGATTTTAGTAACTCGTAACTGGAAAGATTTTGAAAAAGTGCCTAATTTTCGTTTGGAAGATTGGACTATTAGTTAAAAATGTCTGATAGCGTAGCGCAAGCCATATCAGGATTTACAGAAATATTCTCTATTTTATCATCGTTAATGAACCTTCTTTAATTTTGACTTTATTCACAATACTTTCTTCTAAAAGATGATAGAGAAAATGAGGAGTTTTTAAATTAGCTGAATGTAATAGATTTTGATAAACTCCACACGCTGATTCATCATTTAAAATCCGATTGTGAATAATTCTCGTCCATAAATCCTGGTTATCCTGATTCTGACAACAACAACAAAAAATCTCCAAATGGTGAAAACGTAACTTTATATAGCTTGTGCTACACTATCAGAAAATTTCCCAATCTTCAATTTTTAACCCTTGAACTCGTTGAAATTCCCTGACATGTGAGTAACTAAAGTTAGATTATTCACTAAAGTAATAGAAGCAATTTGTATATCATTTGAACTAATAGGAGTTCCAGAATTTGCTAAATCAGCGCGAATATTGCCATAAATTTCTGCACATTCATCATTAAAAGGTAAAGAAACAAACTGGTTTATAAAAATTTTTTGCACATTTATAGCTTTTTGAGGATTATTACTACGCATAGAACCATAAAATAATTCAGCTTTGACTACAGAACAAACCGCTATTTTTTCCGGTTCTAAATTATCAAGATGATGATTAATACTAGGAGATTTACCCTTGAGATACATGATACAAACATTCGTATCTAGTAAATAAATTAAAGAATCATTTTTCATTAATAACCTCAATTAAATCATCATCCATTGCAAAATCAATATCAGCACAAGCACCATATAAATTAAGTAAACCTGCGGAATGGAGAATATTATTTTGGATTAAAAATTCTTTGAGTTCAGTCTCAGAAGGAAAGTTTAGTAAATCTTTTAGTTCATCAAAATCAATTAATCTTTCTCGAAAGGCTTCTAATACAAGATTATTCAGGATTTTTTGTGGTAAATTACCCCATTGATTGATGATTTTCGTTGTGAATTTATCTGGTAAATCAATTGTTACTTGCATATTTTAAAAATCTCTTAACGGTGCTTAGTTAATTATTTTAGCATAAATTTGTTAAAAATTTAATGTCTGATAGCGAAGCGTAGCGCAAGCCATATCAGGATTTACAGGATTAAAGGATTGACAGGATGTTTTTGATCATTTATGGTTTTCTTTGAATGATCTGGGAATATATTTTTTATCTTAATCAAAATTTATCATCATTAAATATTTACAGAAAATCTACAAATAACAATCCTGTACATCCTTAAATCCTGGTTATCCTGATTCAGACAACCTATTTGTTAATAACTAAAAACTTGAAAGAAATATTATTACCTTCCCAGTATTCCTGCGCTGAATTTAAAATATCTAATGCTATTTGGTACTGTGTCGGTTCAGCTTGAGCAAAGATATCAGCATGATCATATAATATGACATATCTTTGAGCCGGACACCATGTTAAATCGGTGATACATTCATCAAAAGCATCCCAGTTAGCGCCGAAGTATGCAGGAAATTCCATTGCTTCAGCAGCTTGGGTTAAAAATGTTTGTTTGTTATTGATTTTTTTACCATCAAGATAAAAAACTTTTGTTCCTGGTTCTGCGGCTATTTGTTTTACTGTTTCACGGATATTTTGTTTAATATCTATTGGTAAAACATTGAAAAAATTATTCATAATATTCCTCACTTATTACAGCTATTAGATGACTTCTTGAAAGCTATTATAGTGATCACAACTATAGTAAATTTCGCCATTTTGCCCCATAACTAGGCGACGACTACCTCTGTCTGTTGCTCCTGGGGTGGGTACTGTGTATTCTTTATAATATCCTCGCGGTTGTGGTGGCAATAATCCTTCAAAGTTTTTAAACACAATGCCATCTTTGCTATGAGGGTACGGACCGCCTATGGAAATAAGATTGATAGTAGTTTGAACTTCGGGAGGTAATTGATTAATGTTAATTTGTGGTATTCCACTCATTATAAATACTTTTTTTGATTTTATCTACCCCTAGCTGAATGTATAGAAGTACAACAGCTTTTTATGGGATGTTGTTTTTGTCATGCTAGTACAAGTGATGACTATTAGGAATATTCAGTTAAATTAAATACATTTTATAATTCACTTTAACCGCCAAATCTTGATAGTCTTGTCCCCACTCCCACTAGCCAGGGTTTGACCATCGGGGCTGTATGCTACTGACCCAACCGACCTAGAATGACCTGTGAAGGTTTGGAGCAGCTTTCCTGTGCGGGCATTCCACAGTTTGATAGTGTTGTCATAACTCCCACTAGCCAGGGTTTGACCATCGGGGCTGTATGCTAGGGACCCAACCGACCTAGAATGACCTGTGAAGGTTTGGAGCAGCTTTCCTGTGCGGGCATTCCACAGTTTGATAGTCTTGTCATCACTCCCACTAGCCAGGGTTTGACCATCGGGACTGTATGCTACTGACCTAACCGAGTTAGAATGACCTTCAAGGGTTTGCAGTAGCTTTCCCGTTTTTACATCCCACAGTTTGATAGTCTTGTCATAACTCCCAATAGCCAGAGTTTGACCATCCGGGCTGTATACTACTGACTTAACCAACTCAGAATGACCAGTGAGGGTTTGCAGTAGGTTTCCTGTTTTTACATTCCACAGTTTGATAGTCTTGTCAACACTCCCACTAGCCAGGGTTTGACCATCGGGACTGTATGCTACTGACCAAACCCAGTCAGAATGACCAGTGAGGGTTTGCAGTAGTTTTCCTATTAACTTATTATTAATAATTTGCGGTTGTGATACAGGAGATGAATTTGCTTTGACAACTCCAGGAAAAATATCAACACCAAGATTTGTAGAGCGATCGCACCAATAACAATTACCAAAGGTTCTACTATAATAATGACTATCTACCCTGCCACAAATAGTTAAATTATCATTTCCTGTTCTTAAAGCCTCCAACCACTCCCTAGCTGTAGGGCGTAAATTGGGGTAATTATGACCATCATTAAAGCATTTGAGAAAACATTGCTGAATCTCTGGATGGACAATCTCTAGGGGAATTGTTCTTGCTGCTGCGGTAATTAAAGTATTTGACCCATAAACCCATAAACCCCGACGGATAAGTTCATTAGGTTCTGGAGTTTCCCCCGCACCAGTCCATTTTCCTTGAAAGGGGCTATTACCACCAAATAATAATTGATAGATAATTACCCCTAACCGGAATCTATCATGTACTTCTGTTTGCTCAATAATATCAAAATCTTTTCCCATTAACTCCGGTGGTGTATATCCTTCTGAACCGACTAAACAACGATAGACTTTACTATTTTTCGGATTTTTAACCTGAAAAGAATCAGTATCAATAATAGAAGGTAAAGCCCGATTATTCACTAAAATATTTTGTGGTTTAATATCACCCAATACATAACCAGCTTCATGTAATGCGGCAATAATTGAGGCAATATTTAAGGCAGTGGTATGTAAAAAACGCCAATCAATTTCAAGTTCTAATTTCTTGCGACGTTGGGGATTATAAACATCAATAAGTTCTTTTCCACCCTTAATTTCTGGCATTAAAAAGCCGACAAAATTGCCCTGAGCATTTTTCAAAACCGATTTAGGCCAAGCAAAGGAAACATGACCAAGATGGGAATTTGGTTCTGTGGGTGAGTTGTCTATCATTACTGCTAATTTTTGCACCCGTTCCGGTGTGGGAGAATGGTATATTTTTGCTAAATAACCATTTTCATTAGTTCGCCAAACTTTTGCTTCACCACTATTAGCAATCTCTTGACCCAATAGCGTAATTGATTTTCCTGTACTGGCACAAGTAAGAACTGTCATATAATTTTAATTAGATGGGTTAAATTAAATCAAATGGTCTTTGAAAAGTTGCTAAATCAATTTTAGACCCCTCTCCAAACCTCTCCCCTGCAAGGGGAGAGGCTTTAAAACTCCCTGTATGAAAACTCATTTTCTCTTGTTCCCTCTCCTTTTAGGAGAGGGTTAGGGAGAGGTTTCTAAATAAAGACACAAAACCAAGGTTTTATCATCATCAGTGCGAGAATTTAGCCGTTCGGAATTGAGAAAGTCACTAATGTAATTATCATCATTTCCGCCTGGTTTATCTGTTTCTCGCAAATATTCCTCTAAAGGTTTAAAAAATGGCGCGTGAGGTTTCCAATCACTCAAGCGAATTGCCACTTTTTCTAATCCATCAGTAGAAGCACAAATAAACTCCTGTTTGCCTGAAATTACCTGTACCTGCATTTCCTCCAGCGCATTAGCTGAAGTGACAAAAGTTGTTTCGTTGAAAAATTCCCCCTTATCCGGTTCAAATAATAATTTATATTCTGAATCTTGGGAACGTATGACAATAAATCCATCTCCTATTTGCATAGCTGCAACCCATTCAGGAGTTGCGATAAAAACCAACAATGTACAAGCTAAATCATTGATAGAATAACCTTTACTATCTGCTTTTTCATGGAACGCCTTAATAACTTCCTTGACAAACTTAGTAAAAACTTCCTTAGCCTCCTTTTCTAAAAGTGGTTGAGTAAAACCTGATTTATCAGGAAGCTCATTAATATCAGCAAAGCATTTAATTACAGTTTTTACCGCTATTTCAGAACCAATATGAGAATATTTAGCACTACCCGCACCATCAGCAACCGCCCCAACAATTACATTATCAAAAATGCGATAATTACCACAGTCTTGACAAGGAATTTTTTGATCTTGATGACTTGTTCCCGTTACATAACGCGCTATAGCTTTCCAACCCACAATAATTAAATCCTCAATATCTAATTTAAAATCTCCGACTTCTTCTTTGATTATGTCAATATCATGTCAATAAATTATTAACTTAATATTGATCTGTTGTGCTTTTAACTTGAATAGTTAATACAAGCAAGATGCTTGTGCTACATTGAAAACCCCTCTCCACACTTCTTCCCCACAAAGGGAGATGCTTCAAAATGAATAGTTAATACAAGCAAAATGCTTGTGCTACATTGAAAGCTTTAAAACTCATTCTTACTTGTCTTATCATGTCCCCTCTCCTCTTAGGAGAGGGCTAGGGAGAGGTTCTAACTGATTTCTAACTAATAATTTGCCCCCACCCCACCGGAGGTAAGGCCACAGCTTCTCCTACTTTGCCACTAGAAACCCGTTTCATGGAAGTGGAAAGCCAAACAAATAAAGAGCGAAAATCTAAACCATTTAGGGTTACTGGAGGACGTTCTGGAGGGGCAATTTGTCGGAGTTTATCCATATCTGCACCTTGAACACCAACGGTAAAAAACAACATTCGGCGCTGTGCTTCTTCTTCCCTCACCCTTTGCGCTGCACCTTGCCAATAATCTGTAGGCGCACCGTCAGTAACTAAAAATACCCAGGGACGATAATAATGGACACCGTTATCTTTATACGATTGTTTGCGGGTTTCTAATAAATCTAAAGCGTATTCTATCGCCTCACCCATTGGGGTGACACCATCTGTTTCTAGTTTAGGCGGTGTAAAATGGTCTATGGTGACAAAATCTTGTGTGAGTCGCACAGGTCCAAAGGTGACAATAGCCACTTCTACACTTAAAGAGGCTTGAGCATCTTTCATTACATCTTCTTTGAAAGCGGCTAAACCTCTATTTAACTCCTGGATAGGTCTACCTGACATTGAACCAGAAGTATCTAATAAAAGAATCACCGGACAACGATTTTCCGGGTTTTCCACAAATTCGGGCATTCCTACTGGCATTATTGATACTCCTATTTAACCACAACTAGATGCTAAATACATATCATAGTTTAAATTTTACTTGTTAATACCCATCTTAGCAGGAAAGAGGTTTTGCTGATTTTTCTGATTCTCTGATACCTGTTCAGTAGATGACACGTTTTATCAGTACACTATTTTACAACTTTGTCAATGCGTAAGTCCTACATTAGTAAAATATATATTTGTGATAAGAAATACTAATTTAATATATCTTTACAAATCGAAAATGATATTGTAGATTTATAGTTACGTAGGAAGAAAAGCCTACCAACAAATTATACGAAAATAAAAGCACTCATAAAATGACCACCACCTTACAACAGCGTTCTAGCGCTAATGTGTGGGATCGCTTTTGCGAGTTCATCACCAGCACCGAAAACCGTATATACATCGGTTGGTTCGGAGTATTGATGATCCCCACCCTATTAGCAGCTACCACTTGCTTCATCATCGCCTTCATCGCCGCTCCTCCCGTTGACATTGATGGTATCCGCGAGCCAGTTGCAGGTTCATTACTATACGGAAACAACATCATTTCCGGTGCAGTAGTTCCCTCCTCCAACGCTATCGGTTTACACTTCTACCCAATTTGGGAAGCAGCATCCTTAGACGAGTGGTTGTATAACGGTGGTCCTTACCAGCTAGTAGTATTCCACTTCCTGATCGGCGTATTCTGCTACCTAGGTCGTGAATGGGAACTTTCTTACCGCTTAGGAATGCGTCCTTGGATTTGCCTAGCCTTCTCTGCTCCAGTAGCAGCAGCTACAGCAGTATTCTTGATTTACCCAATTGGTCAAGGTTCATTCTCTGACGGTATGCCATTAGGTATCTCCGGTACATTCAACTTCATGATTGTGTTCCAAGCAGAACACAACATCTTGATGCACCCCTTCCATATGTTAGGAGTAGCTGGTGTATTCGGTGGTTCTTTGTTCTCTGCAATGCACGGTTCTTTGGTGACATCTTCCTTGGTTAAAGAAACAACCGAGAACGAATCACAAAACTACGGTTATAAATTCGGTCAGGAAGAAGAAACCTACAACATTGTGGCAGCACATGGTTACTTCGGACGCTTGATTTTCCAATACGCTTCTTTCAATAACAGCCGTTCTTTACACTTCTTCTTGGCTGCATGGCCAGTGGTTGGTATTTGGTTCACAGCTTTAGGTGTAAGCACCATGGCGTTCAACTTGAACGGTTTCAATTTCAACCAGTCTATCATTGATTCTCAGGGTCGTGTCATCGGTACTTGGGCTGATGTTATCAACCGCGCTAACTTGGGTATGGAAGTAATGCACGAGCGCAATGCTCACAACTTCCCCTTGGATTTAGCTGCTGCTGATGTTGCTCCTGTTGCTTTATCTGCTCCTGCTATCAATGGTTAATACCTTGGTTTTAGATTGAACTAAGCAATAAATAAAAAATACCCTCCAGTAATGGGGGGTGTTTTTTTTGATTAAGAAAGTTATATCGCCAATTGGTATTTTCCAGATGGTTTAATACCCCCCAGGTTTAATACTGTTAACTGTTAACTGTTTTCTCAACCCAACTATTAGGAATTAATTCCCGTAATTTAATCAATACTTAAATTAATTGGTAGTCGTGTATAAACACCTTGAGGGTCATTCATTGTTTGTAATATCTTGATTTCATGCTGAAATTTTCCTAACTCATGAATTAAAGGGTTGGGAGTGGAAATGGTAGTGCTTTCAATGCCTAATTTAGCTTTAGTTTCATCTAATTTTTGACCAAATAAGCGCTCTCCAAATCTACTGATTTGGGGATATTCTTCTAGTTCCCAATCATTGCCTAATTTTGCTTCTTTAGCTGCATATTGAATGGCAACATTTAAACCACCAATTTCGTCAACTAAACCAAGTTGTTTAGCTGCCGTTCCTGACCAAACTCGTCCTTGGGCGATATTTGCAACTTTGGTAATGGGTAGTTTGCGACCTTGGGCGACCTTCTGTAAAAATAGATTATAAACTCGGTTAACACTGCGTTGATAAACCGCTAATTCCGTGGGAGATTTAGGACGGGAAATAGTTTGTTGATCGGCGAATTGTGATGTTTTTACAGAGTCCCAAGTAATACCATTATTATTTGCCAATTTTTGACCATTAAATAATACGCCAAAAACTCCGATAGAACCTGTAATTGTATTTGGTTCAGCAAAAATTCGGTTGGAGTCACTAGCGATCCAATATCCACCGGAGGCGGCCACATCTCCCATAGAAACAATGACGGGTTTGACTAGACGAGTGAGTTTAATTTCTCGCTGCATAACTTCTGCTGCTGTGGCGCTACCCCCAGGACTATTAATGCGTAAAACTACGGCTTTGATATCGTTGTTTTCCCGAATTTTGGCGAAGATCTTGGCATAGCGATCGCCTCCAATTTCACCATCATTACCGTTACCATTGACTATTTCTCCTTCTGCATAGACAATCGCAACTTTATGATCTGAATTTGAAGTTCTTGCAGCGACTCGTGTATAATCACTCAGGCTAATTTTAGTGAATGTTTTATCTTTTTCGTCCTGACCAGTTAATTTTTTTAACTCACTAAATACTTCGTCTTGGTAGGCAATTCTATCTACTAAAAGATTAGATTTTGCTTGTGGTGCTTCTAAAATTGGTTGACTATTAGCGATCGCCTGTAACTGTTGTGGTGATATGTTGCGACTTTGACCCACAGATGTACGCCATTCTCCCCAGATATCATCTAATAATTTCTGAGTTTGTTCTCGATTTTCCGGGCTGAGTTTATTCAAAATTAACGGTTCTACCGCACCCTTAAATTTACCGACTCTGACGATTTGTACCCCAATTCCATATTTTTCCAGTGCACCGGCTAAGAACATTGGTTGTGAACTCAAACCGTTCATTTCCATTGCTCCCATGGGATGAACTACAATTTGATTAGCCACGGAACTCAAATAATATTCTCTTTCCCCCCAATCTGTACTATAGGCAATAATTTTTTTACCACCTTGCCGAAATTTGGTCAATGCTTGGCGAATTTCTTTAAGGGAAGCATAGCCTAGACTATTAGCATTATTTCCATCTATATAAATACCAACAATGCGTGGATCACTGGCTGCTTTATCTACACTTTCAACTACTTTACGCAGTGTAATCCCATCTTCATCTCCACCATTGAGGGCTTTTTCTAGGAATTTACTGGAATTAGGTTCACTATCAGTAATTTTCATGGACAAGTCTAATAATAAAACTGACTTGTCTTTAACTATTGGGTCTGCACTTTGGGAAGCAGTCACCGCAATCAGTAATAATAAAAATCCTAATGTACTGACTCCAGAAAAAATAGTCAGTCCTAATAAACTGCCGATTAAACTTGCGAAGGTTTGTTTAAGAAAATTATTCATTAGTTATTAATTAAGTTGTTTGTTGTTCGTTGTTAATTATAGCGGTATGCACTTGAATGAGATAGAGAATTTACCTAAAAAACTATACCATGACTTTCAACTTTGTTCCCTGGGAGCACAAAAGCTTGTTGAAGTGTTCCCTGTTCCCTGCTATATTAACTGTAAACTCTGAGATTGTTTTAATTGATACAAATTACTGTTACCTGTACAGAACAACACTGTTGTGATTTCAGAAATTAATATCTCTGTTAATTCTACTACAGCCGCTTCCGATAATGCTGCGGCCTTGAGGAAAGGCATGGCTAAACCAGCAATATCAGCCCCTAGGGCGATCGCTTTGGCCACATCTAAACCATGACGTAAACCCCCGGAGGCAATTAAGGGAATATGGGGATAACTCGCCCGAATACTGGTAATACATTCTGCCGTTGGTATCCCCCAATCCCCAAATATCTGCCCCAAACGCCTTTGTAATGTGGTTTCTGCCCGTTCGCTTTCTACCAAAGCCCAGGAAGTCCCTCCAGCACCCGCTACATCAATAACTTGTACTCCAGCAGCTATCAATTTTCCTGCCATTTTTGCTGAAATACCATTGCCTACTTCCTTGACAATGACAGGAACTGATAACTTAGAGCATAAATCGGCTATTTTGTCAAGTAGTCCACTAAAATTAGTATCACCTCTAGGTTGAATGAACTCTTGCAAGGGATTAATATGTAAAATCAAAGCATCAGCTTCGGTAAGATCAATAATTCGCAAACATTCATCAACACCATATTGATAATTAAGCTGCACCGCGCCTAAGTTGGCAAAGAGGAGAATATCAGGCGCGTATTTACGTACAGCGAAAGTATCTCCAAGTTGGGGTTTTTCCACGGCCACCCTAACAGATCCTACACCCATTGCTAATTGATATTTTTGGGCAACTTCTGCCAGACGACGGTTAATAATTCCTGCTTCTTGGGTTCCTCCTGTCATGGAAGAAATTAACAAAGGTGCATGGAGATGTTTTCCCAGGAAAGTCGTACTCACATCAATATCTTTACCGTCAAGTTCTGGTAAACAAACATGAGTAAACTGGTATTTTTCTAATCCAGTGGTAATTACTGGACACTGAACATTATCTTCTAAACAGATACGGATATGATCTGCTTTGCGATTTTGAGTTTCTGTTGGAGTGATAATAGGAGATTTCACGGCGGATATATGAGATTATGTTAACAACACTTAGGAAGAGTTTGATAAGGGGGTAACAAGGTGGGAAGGAAAAATTTGCGTAAGAAGTCAGGTGAGGTGATAGAATGAAGTCCCCGACCTCTTTTATTGATTGTGTCCATGAATTATGAGTTGTTCATAACTCATTTAGGATTGCTATATTGTTGCAAATATTTTTCGTATCCCAGATGATCTAGTTGAGTTTGTTTTTCCATGACTATATTACATAGACTTTGGCGATAGGCTTGAACTTTTTGGAGTAACTCTGGTTGGTGAGTAGCGAGAATTTGCACTGCTAAAAGTCCGGCATTTTTGGCATTACCAATAGCAACAGTAGCCACCGGTATTCCTGCTGGCATTTGTACTATAGAATATAAGGAGTCCAGACCTTGCAAATTTCGAGTAGGGACGGGAACACCAATAACAGGTAAAGGAGTTAAAGATGCTACCATACCAGGGAGATGGGCTGCACCTCCAGCACCGGCGATAATTACTTTCAGACCGCGTTGATGTGCAGTTTGGGCGTATTGTACCATTCTTTCTGGGGTACGATGGGCGGAGACGATGGCCACTTCGTAATTAATACAGAATTGTTCACAAATAGCGATCGCATCTTTCATTGTAGGCAAATCTGAATCGCTACCCATGATAATACCAACTTCCAGACTCATAAAATTTTAGATTTTAGATTTTAGATTTTAGATTCACAACGAACAACTAACAACTGACAACTAACCACTAACTAAAAATAATACCCATGCTGGCAAATGTAAATATCATCAATGCAAAAGTATCTGGTTATCAAAATCTACAGAGAATTTTAGTTAACCAGGAGGGCATAATTGAAAAAATTATACCCATGGGTACAGCATGGGAACAGATTACACCACAAGAGTTACAAGTTTTAGATGTGAGTGGTAATTGGATTTCTTTGGGTGGTATAGATTTACAAATTAATGGTGGACTGGGATTACCTTTTCCTGAGTTAACAGCAGAAAACGCCCCAATGTTGGCAGAAATATCCTCATTTTTGTGGAATGCAGGAGTTGATGGTTATTTACCCACCCTAGTTACCACATCTATCGAAAATATACAGCGATCGCTGGCCATTCTCGCCAATTATACCCCCACAACCCCAACCTCTGCCCAAATTATGGGAATCCATTTAGAAGGACCATTTTTAAACTACTACAAACGAGGCGCACATCCAGCCGAATATCTTCTCCCTCTTACCATTGATCAAGTTAAACGAGTATTAGGTGATTATGCTCATGTTGTCAAAGTGATCACCCTAGCACCCGAACTAGACCCCGGAGGGAAAGTCATCTCATATTTACGTTCCTTGGGAATTACTGTGAGTTTAGGGCATTCTCAAGCTACCGCCATAGAATCCCAACAGGCCTTTAACCAAGGTGCTACAATGATCACCCATGCCTTTAACGCCATGCCACCTCTACACCACCGGGAACCAGGGTTATTAGGTGCAGCAATGAACGATCCCCGTGTGTTCTGTGGTTTTATTGCCGATGGACAGCACGTTGATCCCATAATCTTAAAAATTCTGATCTGTGCAACTGAAAATTTATTTATTGTCAGTGATGCTCTTGCTCCTTTAGGATTACCTGATGGGGTTTATCCTTGGGATACCCGACAAATTAAAATTATCAACGGTACAGCCAGATTACAAGATGGGACTTTAGCCGGAACAACTTTACCTTTATTGGTAGGAGTGCAAAATCTCCTAAAATGGGGGATTTGTGATGTAGAAACCGCCATTAACCTAGCTACGAACGCACCTAGACAAGCTATGAATTTACCAACTTTTGCCCCTAATCAACCAGCCCATTTATTAAGTTGGAACTGGGATGAGGTTGGTAAAGAACTGAGGTGGAAACGTTTAACGATGTAAACTCTGATTTTTAGACTGCGGCGTAAATCACTCAACCATTCTAGAACTCTGGAAAGCTTATACTGTCTTTGTTTTGACCTTTGAATTTTGAATTTTGACTTCCGCCTCTGCGGTACTACTTGCTATTAAAAACCTCCAAAGTTTGCCTACAGGTCTGTTTAAGCTTTTCTCTAATCTCAGTAGAAGGTATAGCCTCACCAACAAAACTCCATGTCTCCACAGTAGAAAGTCGCCAAACTTCACCACGATAATCAAAGCCGACAGCTTCTACACCAATAGCGCGACGGCAATCATTGACAGGATCTTGATAAAATCGGATTTGAATTAAAATACTCCGACTACGCCAAGATTTGCTAATACCAGGAAGGTGAAAACCAATGTCTATAGAATCTGGGTCTACTAATTCTCTGGTTTCTGGATCGTTGTGCCAAGGTTTAAGGTCGGATTTGACATCGGGAAATTGGGATTTGAACAGATTAACTACCGTGGCAATTTTGCTGGCAAATTCTAGATTGGTGGCTTGTTCGGCTGCGTTCACTCAACAATACTCCTCTATTCGGTTGGTCTGTGGGGAAGATTAAAGACAGAAAAACCTGATTTAATTGTAACAGTTCACTACATAGCGATCTAAAATAACACTGTTAATCTGTAAACAAACAAAAAATTAATTTCCATTTATGGTGCGTCAAGATTCTATTTTGTCACTGATTTTTGTACTATTAGCAACATTCTTAATTAGTTGTGGCAGTCCCAGTGTTGCTACTATACCACCATCTTATACAGCAGCCGAAGTTGCTAAAATTCAGGAATATGTTCCTGGAATTGAGACAGTGCGCGATCGCAGCACAGAACTAGAAAACCTGATTAAAAAAGGTGAATGGATCAAAGTGGGTAATTTTATCCATGGACCAATCACAGAAGCTAGATTGAATATGACTTACATCATCCCCAACCTAGCACCCCAATCTCAAGCTAAAGCTAGGGAAATCAGCAAAGATTTACTCCAAGACCTAGTAAGAATAGATCAAGCTGCTTCAGCAAGTAATACCAGTCTGGCCTTAACCAAATACAAAGAAGCTTTTGCAGATATTGACAAATTCTTACAACTAGTTCCCGAAAAGAGTAGCTAAGAGAGGAGTTCAGTAGGGGCAGGAATAAGGAAGAAAAATATAATTCCCCCCCGCACCCCCGCACCTGCCTCCTTTCGACTCTTGAATCACAAAACATTGGAGTGATGGGGTGATAGGGTGGAAAAAAAGACTCTTCATTCTTCACCCCTGACTCCTAACAAAAACCATGAATGTAGTAATTATCGGTTGTGGTGTGGTTGGGGCGGCGATCGCCTATGAACTCAGCCAAGTTAAAGGTCTAAACATCACTGTTTTTGAACAAAAACAACCTGCACAAGGTTCTACTAGCGCCGCACTCGGTGTCTTAATGGGTATTATTAGCCATAAAACTAAGGGTAATGCTTGGCGAATGCGAGAAAGTAGCATTCAACGCTATACAAAATTGATTCCCGAATTAGAAAGGATTACAGGCCGAAAAATCCCTTGTAATCGTCAAGGAATCGTTATGTTATTATCGGAAAATTCAGAGCGTCCTTTAGAAAGTGGTGTAGAAGTGCTCTCGGAATGGGAACAACTACGGGAGATTCGCCAATCTCAAGGTTGGGAATTGCAAGTTTGGGATCAAGAACTAGTCCAGAAATACTGTCCCCAAGTTAGCCACCCACAAATTATTGGCGCTGTCTATTCTCCCCAAGACTTACAACTAAATGCTACGGCTTTAACTTTAGCTTTAGTAGATGCCGCCCAACGTAATGGTGTAAATTTTAAATTTGGTGTATCTGTAACGGGAACAGAAACCCCACCCCCACCCCCACCAACACCCTTACATATCCAAAAGGCATTGGTGGAATCTCGCAAGTGTAATTTTATTGAAACTACAGAAGGTAAAGTTAATGCTGATTGGTTTATCCTCTCTGCCGGCTTAGGTTCAACGGCCTTAACTGCTAAATTACATCAGATGGTGAATATTCGTCCGGTGTTGGGACAAGCTTTATATCTAAGTTTAGGACGTGCTTTAGGAAATCCTCAGTTTCAACCAGTAATTACTGGCAACGATGTACATATTGTCCCCATGGGAAATGGTGATTATTGGGTGGGTGCAACTGTGGAATTTCCCAATGATGAAGATATCCTATCCCCAAATCAAGAATTATTGGATACTGTTAGGCAACAGGCGATCGCCTTTACCCCAGATTTAGCCGCAGCCAAGGTTCTCCGCACTTGGTCAGGTCTGCGCCCCCGTCCCGAAGGTAGACCAGCACCAGTTATTGATAAACTGCCAGGTTTTACAAATGTTCTCCTGGCTACCGGACACTATCGAAATGGCATCCTACTCGCCCCTGCCACAGCCACAGCCATTCGGGAAATGATTTTACCCCAAAATCCTCGTTCTTAAAACTAAGATCCCCGACTTCTTCAAGAAATCTGGGATCTACTAAATGCTATCGCAAATCACTATAATTACTGCTTTCAGATTCATAGAGAGGTTTTCACAGCACCTCTCTATAAAGTAAACTCAGCCTAATAGCTTACGTATCTTCAGTTTTCCATTTTCAGAAAACTCATTTAGTTCTTGCCGTTTTCAAGGGTTTCGATGTATTGCTCGAGTGTTGCGACGTTGTTATCGTAAGCACAAATCTCACCCCAGAAAACAAACTGTCCCCTTACTTTTGTCCGGACAAAATACTCAAATTCCAATTCTCGCTCCTCAAAGAACTTAACAAATTCGTCCTCTTTTCCCGTATCTCCATTTAGGCCAATTGCCCAGTTCTTACCCTTGTATTCCTTAATTTCAGCGATTTTATTTCTACAGGCCTCAATTTCCACTTTAGTTGGACTGAGAGTCTGCACAATGGTTTCTTCGGGAGCAAGAGACTTGAGGAAACTGATGCTGGGGGCAAAGAAAAATTCCCCGCCTCTCATAGTTATCCAATGCCTGAAGGTAACTTCCTTCGTTCCTGGTTGTCCATAATTTACCGGCCAATTGTACTGCTCTCCGGGTGCTGTTCCTTCATCGTTTTCAATGTCTGGATTAATGTCTCTTTTTTCTGCACCAATGAGTACATCTGTTCCCACATCTCGTTTGACAAAGTTCCTTTGTTTCGCCCAAGCCTGCTGCATGAAGTTAAACTGACTGATTAAACTGGCTTGGAAGCACATAAACAGCAGTCCAACCCCGCCTTCTGGCGCTGGTCCTTCGGGTGTGCCATAAGTGATTCCCCGGCGGACAATACGATGCATCTTCTCCTCGTTTAGAGCGATAGGTGTGGCGACGATTTCTTTGCGTCCGGTATCCCCACGAGGATTAACTTTGCGAGTGTGAGCAAAAAAGGGACACTTAGAACCTTGCGAATCATCTTGATAATTAAAGTTGTCAGTATCAGGACGTTGAGATTTGTTCTCATCGTCTCTACCGTCTTTATCCGCAATGACTACCGGTGTTCCATCGCGGAAGCGCCCCATACTGTATGCTCCTGCTAATTTGACTTTTTATTGTTGGGGATATTCTTGACATCTATAGACTGCCAAGCCTGATCTTTGGGCGCGTTGGGATCGTAGATTTCCACTAAGGTGCTAACGATCTGAGAGGGATCTGTTGTGAATCCAGAGAAGGATGCGATCGCCCCATCAGCTAGAGGAATAAGTGTGGGATACCAGTGACCATCCTTGGTAAGTCCTAGGTTTTCCCACCTCATTTCCCCTTTTTCTGTTGTTTTCCATTCGTCTTTTTTCCAGTGATAAATACTGGCTTGTTTTGACCCTGAGAAACGCACACCAGGGTAATATGAGCGACTACCACCAATAAATAGCACATCACCGTTGGGCAATTGTAAATGACCGGAACAGAATGGGTCATTACTTTCGCCGTTTATCTCCGCTGGGAGGGAGTTAATCCGCTTGAAGGGAGATTTGGTGAAGTTTGGGCTATCCTTGGTGTAATAAGGATCGGAAAGACTGGGATCGAAGATGGAAGTGTTGTCAACAACTTTGTCATCTTTAGTATTTACACCGTCTTCTATCTTGCCATTTTCTGTAACGCGGTTCCGGTTGCTACTACCATTGACAATAAGAACTGTGTTGTCAGGTAATAACGCGGCGTGGACAGCTTGCATCCGATCTTTTTCTTCCGGCATCGGCAGCATATACCAAGCACCCATTTCTTCTGGACAACCTTCATTGGCCAGCAGTTTCTTATCCAGGTTGTTGCGGAGTTCTTTTTCTAGGTTACTAGATGGTCCTGCACAGATTTTCGGAGTTTCGGATGGTGCTTGAGCTGCGATCGCGTAATAATCGTTGCAAAAGGTTATTGCCACTGCCATGACAAAGAACACCAAAATTTTCAGGAGCTTGTTACGCTTCGTGATTGTCAATTGTTTTTGAGTCATAAATCCTTGTAACAGTAGTCTGAAGGTGCAAAAAGATAGAAAGAGTACAGTATCCTTAGTTATTTACACTTCAATTACCCGTATGCGTAGTCATTCCACATTGGAAAATTACTACTGGAACTAGCTGTTATAATTTGTTACTCAGCTTAATAAAAGATTAACAACTTAATGATTAATTTGCTGTTCATTACGTTCGCAAGATTATTTAGAGTAAAGATATGTTAAAAATTCTTACAAATCAACTAGCTCTAATTTTTATGATTCCTTGAAAGCCTTGTACTACTTGTCTTTTAGAGAAAACTTTTTTGATTTACTGACCTTATATTGATCACATTGTTTACCATGTTTCTGAATATAAACTAATGCCTATTTATATAATATTTATAGTGATTGCATTCGGTACTATCCTCCATGTAATAGCTTATAACTATTCATTCAGGAGGTGTAAAAAAAAACGAAAAACAACCGCCAAAATCGGCAACCAGGAAACGCCATAACGAAAAAGGTTTTAAGATATCTCTAGAATCAATAACTGGAGTCAACCACCCATCACTTCCCTTCGGGTAAGTGAGGGCTTGTAAAAGCCTAGTTGACCAGACTCAGTTCTTAACCGAACTACGTTAGAGGTAAGAGTTAAAGACCTACCAGAGGATGCGTAGCTAGTTCCCTGCTCTAG
>JBJTTJ010000080.1:0-4268 GCA_046080125.1 Cuspidothrix sp. | reverse complement strand
CTGTAACTAATCGTAAACCTTCTAAAGTTGAAGGTATCAAAGAAAATAGTAATTTTTTGCGTGAACCTGTGGCCACTGAGATACTTCAGGACACCACCCACTTTAGTGAAGACGCAATTCAGATTCTCAAGTTTCATGGTTCTTATCAACAGGATAACCGTGATAACCGGGTCAAGGGTCAGGAAAAAGATTACCAAATGATGCTACGGACAAAAAATCCCGGCGGATTAGTACCACCTGAGCTATATTTGGCCTTAGATAAACTGGCTGATGAATATGGAAATCATACTTTAAGAGCTACTACTCGCCAAGGTTTTCAGCTACATGGTATCCTGAAAAAGAACCTTAAAGCGGCGATCGCCACAATTGTCCAAAATCTGGGTTCAACCTTGGGTGCTTGTGGTGACATCAACCGCAATGTCATGGCTCCTCCTGCCCCCTTTAAAAATCGCCCAGAATATGAGTATGCCTGGGAATATGCCCAAAATATCGCTGATTTACTTTCTCCCCAAACCGGCGCATATTATGAGATTTGGTTAGATGGAGAAAAGGCTATTAGCGCCCAGGAACATCCAGATGTCAAAGCAGCACGACAAAAGAACGGCACAGGTACTATTTTTCATGATTCCGTAGAACCCATCTATGGAACTCATTATATGCCCCGCAAATTTAAAATTTGTGTCACAGTTCCCGGTGATAATTCCGTTGATTTATATTCCCAAGACCTAACATTGGTAGTCATTACTAATAAAAAAGGCGCTTTAGCAGGATTTAATATTTTTGCGGGTGGGGGTTTGGGTAGAACCCATAACAAAGAAGAAACCTTTGCCAGAATGGCGGATCCCATTGGTTATGTGAGCAAAGATGATGTTTATGATGTGGTTAAAGCCATAGTTGCTACTCAAAGAGATTATGGCGATCGCACTGATAGACGACACGCCAGATTAAAATATCTAATTAACGATTGGGGTGTGGATAAATTCCGTACTCAGGTAGAAGAATACTTTGGTAAGAAAATCGAACCTTTTAAACCCCTAATCCAGTTTAAATACAAGGACTTTCTGGGATGGAATGAACAAGGAGATGGTAAACTTTTCCTAGGTATTTCCATTGATAATGGGCGTGTTAAAGATGATGAAACAATGCAACTAAAAACCGCCCTGCGGACAATTGTTGAACAATTCAATCTCCCCATTCGTCTCACAGGTAATCAAAACCTGCTATTCTATGATATTGCCCCCGAAGATAAAGAAGCAATTCAAGCAATTCTGGATAACTGCGGCGTTGTAGCTGACCCTGACCAAACAGCAGCATTAACCCGCTATGCTATGGCTTGTCCAGCTTTGCCTACCTGCGGTTTAGCTATTACAGAATCGGAAAGAGCTATTCCTGGAATTTTAACAAGAATTCGGGCTTTATTAGATAAATTGGGTTTACAAAATCAACATTTTGTGGTAAGGATGACTGGTTGCCCTAATGGTTGCGCTCGTCCATATATGGCAGAGTTAGGTTTTGTGGGTAGTGCACCAGAATCTTATCAAGTCTGGTTGGGTGGTTCACCACATCAAACCCGATTAGCACAGCCTTTTGTAGAAAAACTGCACCATGATGAGATTGAAAGTTTCCTAGAACCGATTTTTGTGTTTTTTAAAAAGTCCCGTACACCTAAAGAAAGTTTTGGCGACTTTTGCCACAGACTAGGTTTTGATGCTATTCGGGAATTTGTCACCAACTACACACCGGGAGAACCTACTAGCAGTGGTAAATCCCGTCATCGCGTCAGTCTGCGTGATGATTTTTATGAACAACTCAAGGAAACTGCATCGGCACAAAGTCGGCCTATGACTGATTTAGTACATGAAGCTTTGGAAAAATACTTCCAAACTCTTTGAAATTATCACAGACTTTAGCTATTGGGATCTGTGGTTACCAGATATTTCTGTAAGCGAATGTTGGGCGTTGCTGAAATTATGTATGAATTTGGGTCATAATCCCTATATGAGGAAGGTCTCTACAAGAGTTTTCAAATCATCCAAAATCATTTTCATACCTCAAGTCAGCAACGCCGATTTTCTCAGTTAAAAATTTCTCCCTATAAACAAAAAATAATGTTTAAATAGGCGCAAGACAAGATTATGGCGGGATTCACGCTTATGAAATTACGGGAATTATTAGCGGCTGTAGATAGTATTGAGTGTATAAATATACCAGATATTGATATTCAGGGAATTAAAACTAATTCCCATGCTTGTGGTGTGGGAGATTTGTTTATTGGGATGCCGGGAACTAGGGTAGATGGCGGGGAGTTTTGGCCGGGTGCTTTAGCTGCTGGTGCTGTGGCGGCCATAGTTTCGCCGGCAGCAATCGAAAAAAAACCCCCCATAGCAAACTCTGTAGTCATTAGTGCGGATAATATGATTCAAGCTTGCGCCCAAATAGCGGCAGCTTTTTATGGGTATCCTGGACAAAAACTGAAAATGGTGGGTGTGACGGGGACAAATGGTAAAACTACCACTACGCACCTAATTGAATATTTCTTAACTCAAGCTAATTTATCATCAGCTTTAATAGGTACACTTTACACGCGCTGGCCTGGTTTTGTAGAAACTGCTGTAAACACAACTCCTTTTGCAGTGGATTTACAAAAGCAATTAGCAGAAGCTATAAGTGCTGGTTGTGAAACTGCAGTGATGGAAGTTAGTTCCCATGCTTTGCATCAAGGTAGAGTATTAAGTTGTGCTTTTGAGGTGAGTGTATTTACTAACCTCACTCAAGACCATTTAGACTATCACAAGGATATGGAGGACTATTTTGCAGCCAAAGCGTTGTTATTTAATCCCAATTATCTACAAGGAAAAGCAATTGTTAATGCTGATAATAGCTACGGAAAACGGATAATTGCATCTTTGCATCGTGAACAGGTTTGGAGTTATAGCGTTAATGATGATAGCTCGGATTTCTGGATGAGTGATTTGAGTTATCAACCTAATGGTGTGAGTGGAATGTTACATACTCCCAAGGGGAATGTAGCTTTTAATTCACCGTTAGTTGGTCAATATAACTTAGAAAATCTTTTAGCTGCTGTGGGTGCGGTTGTCCATTTGGGGTTAGATTTGCAATTGGTAGCAAATGCTATTCCTGGGTTTTCTGGTGTTCCTGGACGGATGGAACGGGTACAAATTATTCCACAGCAAGATATTAGCGTGATTGTAGATTATGCCCATACTCCCGACAGTTTAGAAAATTTACTGAAAGCCGCTCGTCCGTTTATACCTGGTAAAATGATTTGTGTATTTGGTTGTGGGGGGGACCGCGATCGCACAAAGCGCCCGAAAATGGGTAAAATTGCAGGGGAACTAGCTGATGTAGCTGTGGTGACATCAGATAACCCGCGCACGGAAGATCCAGAGAGGATATTACAGGATATACTGGCGGGGATTCCTGATATAGTGCAACCAATAGTTATTAGCGATCGCTCTACTGCAATTCATACTGCCATTTTACAGGCTCAACCTGGGGATGGTGTATTATTAGCTGGTAAGGGTCACGAAGATTATCAAATCCTTGGTGCTGAAAAAATCCATTTTGATGACAGGGAACAAGCGCGAGAAGCTTTAAACCAAAGAATAAATAACCAAAATTAACTTCTAGGGGTTTGATTTCCCCATCCTCTTATAATCGAGGGTGGTGAAACCCCCCCGTAGAGGTTTTGTAAAGGGAAGTAACAAATGTTCACTTATGGTTTGTACCACAGTAAGAACACGATTATGATTGCGATCGCTTTGATCTGCAAATGCAAACAAAAAGCTAGTGTCAAGGATGAAAGTCATAATTGCTGTATCGCCACTAAGATAGAATTAGTAAAAACCACTCTTTAAGGTTTAATCTCATGATAGATGCACAAAAACCTAATAAACCCTTATTTTCTCAACATTATTTAACATATCCTATTCAAGAATTACCAGAATGGCAATTAGATATTACCTCAGAATTTGAGCAATTAAATAAACTTTATCTTGCCAAAAAAGCTATTTTACCTACATTAAATGAATTCCAAACAGAAGAAGAATTTATTAAACCTGCATTAGAAATATTAGGTTTTAAATATATTCCTCAAGTTATCACTCGTGGGAAAGGTAGATCCCAACGTCCAGATTATGCCTTATTTTCTAACACAGAAACAAGAGATATTGCTTACACATTACAAACTAATGAAACTGCATTTTATAATCAAGTATTAGCCGTAGCAGAAGCTAAATATTGGGAAA
>JBJTTJ010000079.1:0-4983 GCA_046080125.1 Cuspidothrix sp. | reverse complement strand
ACACATCCCAAAGAAAGTTGACAAGTGCGAAGACAGACTTATAAATAAAATTCTGGAGAACTCACGTGAGTAATAAGCACATCGAAGTCAAACAGGTAGCTGGTTTTATTGGTGCTGAAATCAGTGGTGTAGACCTTTCTACTCCTTTACATGATGAAGCAGTCAAAGAAATTCGTGAAGCACTATTGAAGTGGAAAGTTATTTTCTTTCGTGGTCAGAACATTGATCATGCAGCCCAAATTGCCTTTACCGCTCGTTTTGGGGAAGTAACCTATGCTCACCCCCACGAAGATGAGCCAATAGAAGGCTTCTCGCAAATTCTGCCCATTGATCGCAGCCGCTATGAACGCCGTAATGGTTTGCGCCGTTCCAGCTATGAAAGCCGTTGGCACACTGATGTAACAGCAGCTATCAATCCGCCTGCGGCTTCGATATTGCGTGCAGTGAATGTTCCCAGTTTCGGTGGTGATACCCAATGGACAAATTTAGTTGCAGCCTACGAAGGTTTGTCAGCCCCTCTACGTGCATTGGCAGATACATTAAAAGCAGAACATCGTTTTAATGCTCGGTTAAACATACCTAGCAACAGCAAGCTTGCCCAACGCATTGCCGCTAATCCCATAGTTTCAATTCACCCAGTAGTCAGAGTGCATCCAGAAACAGGTGAACGTGCATTGTACGTGAACCCAGGCTTTACTTCCCATATTCTGGATGTGTCTCGTCAAGAAAGCGACCTATTACTGGAGTTGTTCTTTAATCAGATCACCAAACCTGCTTATACCACTCGCTTCCGATGGAATAACGGTGATATAGCATTCTGGGATAACCGCGCAACAGCGCATTTAGCTCCCCAAGATTTGGATCATATAGAAGTAGAACGTGTACTCTATCGCACCACCATTACAGGAGATATTCCTGTTGGAGTAGATGGTTTCCGGTCCCAAGTTGTTGAAGGTGAGGTATTTAATAGCGAATTACCAACGGCCTTGAAGCAAAGATCGGAAAACTTGCAAGCAGAACCAGTGCTTTCCTAAGCTAAATTGAGTTCAATTAACCTTTACCAACCCTTCTCGTAGCTAGAGAGGGGTTTAATGATGTTAAAATGGTTTAAAGATGCTAAAAGAAATAACACGTCGTGAATTTATCGCTACTGCTGCTGTAACAACTGGTTTTGCTTTAGCAGTAGAACCTGTTGTTGGTAAAGTGATTACCACAGATACGAAAGGATTAATTGCTGGAGCAGTGAAAATTCCTGTTGAAGGTGGGGAAATTCCCGCTTATAGAGCGCGACCAGAAAAGGGCGAAAATTTCCCCATTGTGTTGGTAATTCAGGAAATATTTGGAGTACATGAACATATACAGGATGTTGTGCGACGCTTTGCTAAATTAGGCTATTTAGTGTCAGTTGTGTAAGTCCTATAACCTAATGAAATGCTTCAAGATTTCCAAGAAATTCAATTAATTAAACCAACTTCTGATTTACATTCAGAATTTATTGATATGATAAAAGAATATCAAGAAATTGGTGAAGCACGTATTTATGATCAGGATTTTTTGCAATTGATTGAGAGTGATTTTCTAGGTTATATTGAATATTTAGAAAATAACTCACAAGGTATGGAATTAAAACCTGGTTTTGTACCTGCAACTACTTTTTGGTTAGTTCTAAATCACAAAATAATTATTGGTGAAAGCCGATTACGTCATTGGTTAGTACCAAGTTTAGAACATTGGGGAGGACATATTGGCTATATGATTCGTCCTCTAGAAAGGGGTAAAGGATATGGTACAAAAATGCTAAATTTGACTCTTGAACAAGCTAGAAATATGGGATTAAATCGTGTCCTGTTAACTTGTAATCAAGATAATCATGCTTCAGCTTGCGTGATTCAAAAAAATAATGGTAAATTTACAAGTGAGGGATTATTGGCAAGTAAGAATAAAGTTATTCATCGTTACTGGATTGATTTGTAAAAATTTGACTGTAGATTTCTGTTAATTTCCATGCCATTAAATAAACTGAGGCAATTAAAAATGCTCAAAGAAATAACACGCCGTGAATTTATCGCTACTGCTGCTGTAACAACTGGTTTTGCTTTAGCAGTAGAACCTGTTGTTGGTAAAGTGATTACCACAGATACTAAGGGATTAATTGCTGGAGCAGTGAAAATTCCTGTTGAAGGTGGGGAAATTCCCGCTTATAGAGCGCAACCAGAAAAAGGTGAAAATTTTCCCATTGTGTTGGTAATTCAGGAAATATTTGGGGTACATGAACATATACAGGATGTTGTGCGACGTTTTGCTAAATTGGGGTATTTAGCCGTTGCTCCCGAACTATTTACTCGTCAAGGTGATGTGTCAAAATTAAGTAATATAGACGAAATTCGTGCCATTGTCGCCAAAGTTCCTGATGCTCAAGTGTTATCAGATTTAGATGCTACCGTAGATTGGGCAGTAAAATCAGCAAAAGGTAACGCCAATAAACTAGCAATTACGGGTTTTTGCTGGGGTGGTCGGATAACTTGGTTATATTCGGCACATAATCCCAATATTAAAGCAGCTGTGGCTTGGTACGGTAGAGTTGTAGGCAATGCTACCGAACTACAGCCTAAACACCCTGTTGATATTGCTGCTGAGTTAAAAGTTCCTGTGCTGGGACTCTATGGAGGTCAAGATACAGGTATTCCTGTAGAAACAGTGGAACAAATACGGGAAAAACTCAAATCTAGCAGCAGTAAATCGGAGATAATTGTTTATCCTGATGCACCTCACGCCTTTTTTGCCGATTATCGCCCTTCCTACCGCGAAACGGAAGCTAAAGATGGTTGGCAAAGACTCCAGAAATGGTTTAAACAGTATGGAGTGTGAGTTTTTAAATTGTAGTGGCGTAATATAGTTCTTGTGTGTGGTACAGGCATCTTTCCTGTACAGACAGGCTAGAAGCCCACCCCACAAGAGAGTTTTAATGCAACATTTTAGCCTTGCCACGCCATTAGGATGTGTTAAAGCTTAACCTAATAAACACGGTGCGTTACGGCTAATTATGACTCTTTCAAATTCCTAAATCCTGATATAGCCGTAACACACCCTACTTAATATTTACTTTATTTCAACCTACCCAAATACTAACTATGTCAGAAAATTATCGCTTTGAAACTTTACAAGTCCATGCTGGACAAGAACCTGCACCTGGTACTAATGCCCGCGCTGTACCAATTTATCAAACAACTTCCTATGTTTTTAATGATGCTGAACATGGAGCGCGGTTATTTGCACTTCAGGAATTTGGTAACATTTATACCCGGATCATGAATCCGACAACGGATGTATTTGAAAAACGAATTGCAGCTTTAGAAGGAGGTGTAGCAGCTTTAGCCACTGCAAGCGGTCAAGCAGCGCAATTTTTAGCCATAAGTGCGATCGCTCAAGCAGGAGATAATATTGTCTCTACCAGTTTCCTCTATGGGGGAACATATAACCAATTCAAAGTTACTCTTCCACGATTAGGGATTAATGTCAAGTTTGTGGAAGGAGATAATCCAGAAAAGTTCCGTCAGGCAATTGATGAAAACACCAAAGCCTTGTATGTTGAAACTATTGGTAATCCCCAATTTAATATCCCAGATTTTGCAGCTTTAGCTAATATTGTCCATGAAAATGGTATTCCTTTAATAGTAGATAATACCTTCGGTGCAGGTGGATATTTAGCAAGACCAATTGAACATGGCGCTGATATTGTTGTCGAATCTGCCACTAAATGGATTGGAGGACATGGTACATCCATTGGTGGCGTAATAGTTGATTCTGGAAAATTTGATTGGGGTAACGGTAAATTTCCTCTTTTTACAGAACCTTCTCCTGGTTATCATGGATTGAATTTTCAAGAAGTATTTGGAAAAGGTAGTCAATTTGGTAATATTGCTTTTATTATTCGCGCCAGAGTGGAAGGATTACGCGATTTAGGAGCAGCATTAAGTCCATTTAATGCTTTTCTATTATTGCAAGGATTAGAAACCCTTTCCTTGCGTGTAGATCGTCATGTTAACAATGCTTTAGAATTAGCTAAATGGTTAGAAAAACAAGAGCAAGTAGCATGGGTTAATTATCCAGGACTTCCTAATCATCCCTATCATGAACGAGCTAAAAAATATCTCCGACATGGTTTTGGAGGAGTTCTTAATTTTGGTATTAAAGGCGGTTTAGAAGCAGGTAAAACCTTTATTAGTAATGTAAAATTAGCTAGTCATTTAGCAAATGTTGGTGATGCAAAAACCCTAGTTATTCATCCTGCTTCTACAACCCATCAACAGCTAACTGATAGTGAACAAATTTCGGCAGGTGTCACACCAGATTTAGTACGGGTATCTGTGGGAATTGAACATATTGATGATATTAAAGAGGATTTTGAACAAGCATTTAAAAAGGTTAGAAACAGATAACAGGTAACAGGTGACAGAGAATAATTACCAATTACCAATTCAATACTGTTCGGTTAAGGATTTTTGTAGGTTGGGTTGAACGAAGTGAAACCCAACAAACCCTTGTAAATGTTGGGTTTCGTTCCTCAACCCAACCTTGTATCTTAGAGGAGGGTGGGTTAGGAGTGTATTAAATTTGCACTGCAAGCTCTTGTCAGAATCAGGATTTTTCGTTTTTTAGTTTCAAGACTTGACAAGTCGCAAAAATTGTTGTACAGTTATGATATGAGTAGAAATCTGTGGAGCCAGATATAGTAAACTTTTAAATATTCAACATCGTTATTTTCACTCACATTCAAAAAATCCCCACTACCAATTTATCAATCACATCCTGAAAATCCTTAAATCCTGGTTATCCTGATTCTGACAATATGCAAGCTTGGACACCCGATACCAGACTACAGAACAGCTAAGAAAATGGAAGAAGTATATAATTCGTAATTAGGGTTTGCTGAATAAACCTAAAACCTTGATATATCAAAGGTTAGAGGCTGATAAACACAGA
>JBJTTJ010000078.1:0-100471 GCA_046080125.1 Cuspidothrix sp. | reverse complement strand
CTTTATAGCTCAATAAAATACAATGCGCTCTTTCTCTAACTTGATAATGTCTACTTTGCTTGTATATTCTATTTAATAATTTGGCAGTATCAAAAGTTAAATCTCTAATAAATCGCATGATTATTCCTACTTATTACTGTTCATAATATACTTTATCACTCTATGTTTCTAATGTGCAATTTATTTTGCACGACTACTTATTTATGTTTATAAGTATCAGAAACCGTTGTTACAAACGCCCTAAATATTAAAAGCAAAACTTGTAACAACCGGAATATGTTTATCTAAAACGATGCTTACGTCTGGCTGCTACTGCTTTTCGTTTGCGCTTTTCTAAAGGTGTTTCAAAATGGCGATGATATTTGACATCAGCTAATATACCAGCTTTAGAAACTTGGCGTTTAAAGCGACGCAAAGCTGAATCTATACCTTCATTTTCTCCTAAAAGCACTTGGGTCATTCTTACTCTGTCCTTAGTTTGTCTATAACTTTCATTGTGACACCCTCCAGTCCTAGCAAACGGATATTTTGGGGCCAAACTTGCTTATTTCCTGATGTCTGAGAATCAACATTTAAGGTGATTCTAACCTTTACATTATCAATTTTATCAAATGCTTGACCAGGAAGAAACTACTTACTCTGAGGACGAAAATTTGGCAGTTCTACAGATGCTAAAGATTTGCGTCCTTTGGGAGGCCGTTGTGGATAAATTAATGGAGAAGGTGATTTATGATCAGATGTATTTTCCTCCGATGACGGTGATAAAATATTATTTGCCTGTAAATTTGGATCTACAGTAGGTATAGGATCTAACCAATAATCCTCCATTTGTAGAGTATGAGTTTGGTCTGTGGGAGAACTAGATATCTCTGGTAATTGCTCACCAACAGAGATAGTTAGATCTTGTTGTCCAGGATTTTCACTAATACCATAGGGGTCAATTGCTATCTGCAAATCTGGTTGAATTGTGATGTCTGGTGTTGTGTAATCATCACTTCCAGAAGGTAAAGTTTCTAAAACAGAGCTATCTACTGGACTAAGATTGAATTCAGGATGTTTATCGTCTAGATTAACTGAAGTAGCTGGTGTATGAAAAAACAGATTCATGATATCTTCTAGCTGTTCATCCGGGGGAGATAGTTCAGGATTATCTACGTTGATAGATTCAGTAGTAGGTTGATGGAATTGTGGAGGTAGGATGATTGATGCTTCGGGATGATGATTATAGTTGTCCGGGCTTGGTATTGTTGATTGTACCCAGGAATTGGTTGCAGAGTCGCTGATTGAATCTGTATCTGCTGACCAGGGGCGAATAGGTTGGGCGTGAGGAAACAAAGACCGAGCTTTTCTGGAAAATCTGGTTTGTTGGTGGATGATATCTTGGGGGTGAAGGATATCATCTTCTAAATGCTCATGATTGGGAAGGGGTGTATCTAAACATTTTTCTAAAGCCGCTTTAAATTGTAGCGTTTGACGTTGTTGACGCATCAATCTGGACCGCAACTCTCGACAGGTATTTTCCGAATGTAATAGTTGTTGGGACTCTTCCGTGTAATTAGTTTGCAGCACAGAACATTCCCTTTCTAAATGTGCTAAACGTTGTTGACTAATTTGCAGATGAGATTTATATGTTTCCAGGGATAGTTCCTGACGTTGAACCGTTTGTACAGAGGTTTCTAACTGCTCATATAGAGACTTAATTTGGTCTTGGGCGGCAGCAAGTTCCTGAGATTGCTGGTTGAACATAGACTCAGTAACGCTGGCTCGTGTTTTTTGCCACTGCAAAATTTTTTCTACCTCAGCTAATTCACTTTTTAACTGCTCTACTTGAGCATATAGATCATTGTTAGCTGTACTTAGTTCTGTATTTAACTTTAATAGCTGCTGAAATTCCAAGTTAATCTGTGTTTGTTGAGGAATATCAGGTTCGGCAATCCAGTCCTGTTGATTAATATCTTCCAATTTTTCCATAACTACGGTTTCATGATGATGATCTGTAGTTGGCTGACTTTTGACTTCCGCGCAGTGGTACTAGCCGTTATCACTTTTGCTATTTTATCAAGAAAGCATACAGGTGTCATGATCTAAATTTCCTCCTGCTCTCTAAGGTAGCCATTGGGGATGAAAGCCGAGTAGGGGCAGTTGTTCCGGTTTAATATCAATGTTGCTATTATTGGCGATGGGTAGCAGAGGCATTAACCACAGACTACTACTAGCAATGGGTTGACCATCATCGCTTTTTAAGGTGTTTGCAGGTAGTTGGGTACTGTTATTAGTAATAGGAACTACTTGGTCAAATAAGAAACCTAAACCGTCAGGTGCTAAACTGGTATAGACGTTACGCTGACCGGGGGGCAAGAGGAGAATTGGTTTTTGTTCTCCTGTTTTCAAGTCAATGGAGACTAAATAGGGTTGTTCAATGTATTGTTCTTTAGAGATAAGTTGAGTAACCAAACAGTAAAGACTAGGAGAGGCGGGGTCAAATTCACAGCTAAGAATTGAACCAGTAGTTTTAAGTAATTGCTTTTGCAGTCCTTGGTTAGTGACTAAAAATAAATCCCGCGTATAGTCAGGATTAAATTTCACCATTGCTGCTTGTGAACCGTCTTTAGCAAAAGCTTGGACTAAACCAAATTGGGGTAAAAAATCCAGGGGTTTGCTGTTATTACCTTCTAAAGATATGATTGCTGTTCCTTGTCCTTGGGAAACTGCTACAGCTTTGCTATCGGGTGTAATTAAAAAATCCCCTCCTGGTTGACCTTGTAAGCGTTTAGCTATGGGTTGTTCACCATTAGGATCGGTCGTGGTGGATAAGTACCACAGAGCAAAGTCGCCGGGGTTATCCCGTTTACCCCTTTGAATAACAATGGTTTGTCCATCGGCGGACAGGTCAAATTTCAGGTTTTGATATTCTTTGTTATCTAAAATTAGTTCGACTTTGCCAGCAGGTGTTGTTTCTGCTGCCGTGGGACTAGAAATGCCCGTGGTGACTGTATATAGTTGGGCGGACAGTAGGTCAGGACTGTTAGCAGGACGAGCCGAGAAGAGGATTTTTTCGCCATGGGGGAATGGTTCAAAGTCCATGACAATTAAGTCTTTGGGGGTAAGAACTTTCTTTTGTTCTTGGGTTAAATTGTAAAGTACCAATTGCCCTTGGATTTCTGGACTTGTACCGATATAAAGAATGACGCGGTTACGGGTGCTAAAACTACCAGTAAAAGGCTGCATGAGCCGATTTTTACCTTCGGCTTGGGAATATTTATCCTTAGCTTGCTCTAATTTGATTTGGTAATTTGTGCCGTAGGGGGCGGGTGTGAGTAGGGTATAAGCCATTCTTCTTCCAGCCCAGCTAGGTTTACCAGCTAGAGGTGGATCTATTTTTAAGTTCTCCTCGACGCTTTTAGTATCCATGGGGCGGCTAAAGGTGAGAGAAAAGGAAAGATCGTTAGCCCCAATTTGCTGTTTTTCCCAGGTAAAATTACGTACAATAGGTTTAACAGCGTCACCCTGCCAGATCATTAAGCCGATGAGTAGACTTAATAGGAGCATAGAGGCGATGGCAATTCTGTCTAATGGTTGAATAAATTGAGAGGATTTGCTCATTTTTGAAACGATTTTCGATTTTAGATTAACTATTTAAAATCTAAAATTCCATGATTTGATGATCTAACTAATAACTGTAAGGGTTTTTCGGTTGGGGAATTTTTTTGATAGAAGTGGCCTTAATGGTGAGTTGGCGTTTTTCTGTAACGCTTTGGGTTGTCATTTGTCCTTCTACTTCTAACCAGGTATCGGGGGGGTACTGTTGACGTGATTCAGGTATTTGCACGGGTAAGCCAATTGGGTAGGCATCTGCGGCACAACAACTCAGAACAAATCGGGCTAAAAAAATATATTGTTCATCAACGTTAGGGGGATGAATCACAAACCCTTGAACTTTGACTTTTTGCCCCGTATATGCGTCCGGTTCGGGATAGACGTTGAGGGTTCTTACCCAGTCTACAAGCGATCGCTCTTCTGGACGGATGGTAGCCCGAAATGCTTGGGGTTGGGTGCGAGTACCAATTAACGATTCGGTTATACCCCGATCTAATGCTGTTTGGCTGGCAAAAACACGGGGTGTAATGATTAATCCTAAAATTGCCGTAGTCAGCAGCAGAAAACTGCCCCAACCGGGGGGAAATAAATTAATGTGCATTACATTAGGTATTTGAGGACGGCGACCCTGTTGCCAGATTTGTGACCCTTTAAAAAAAGCAATGATTAGTAAAGCTATTCCCACTAAAATGGCTAACCAAAAGTAATCAGGGTGAATCAGCAAGTAAAGTTTACCCGTGAGCCAGTATTTCAACATTAAGATACCCCAGGCAGCGATCGCCAGGATATCTAGCCAAGGTAGGAATTGATTGATCCGTTTGGGTTGGGAATTTAACATGAAGGTTATGTAGTGATCATTGATGATAGGACAATAGGGGCAAAGGTGCAGGGAGGAAAGAATTTTCCCAATTACCAATACCAATTACTAATTAACGATTACCCATTACCTATACCTATATTTCCACCTGAGGAGGACTTGCGTCCCATACCTCACACCCCACATTCTCAATTGCAAAATCAGCATTTACCTTGATCAACATCAGATCACGTGCAAATTCATCACTAGAGTGAATAAAAGTGTCAATTGTGCGGCCAAGGCAAAGAGATAGATCAGGGCTTTGGGTTTAAAAATTGATAACATTAAACCAATACCTTTAATATCAATCATCGGTCCAAATACTAAAAATGCTAGTAATGAACCACTGGTAAAGGTAGAGGAAAAAGACAGAGCAAAAAAGGAGTCAACCGTAGAGCATATTGATACAACTCCTGCTAATACTAGCATGGACAATATTGAGCTAATTGGTCCTGCGCCAAGACTGAGAATGATGTCACGGGGGGCTAAAACTTGAATGATGGAAGCGATCGCACTACCTAATACCATCACTCCTCCTAATTCCCGCAATTCTTGAACAATATTATCTAATAGGGAACGCAGTTTCTCTGGTAAGGGTTTACTGGCATTAGTAGTTCCAGCTACTTCACTGTAATTATTATCTATGCGTTTAATTATGCCTGGTTTGCCACCGAGAATATATGTTCCTGATTGCAATAAACTAGATGTATTGGTTTGGGTTAGTGTTTGGGAGTTTCTACCACCCTTAGTTTTTCCTGAAGCGGGGGGATTAAATTTGAGATAACGGGCAATTGCTGGTTGGACAAAGGGAACTAGGTCTGGTTGAAAACTGAAGATAAAACCAATAATTGTGGCAATACTTAGAGAAAATACGACTCTGAAGATGACTATTTCTGGTTGATCCCGGAATGCAGTCCAGGTTGACCAGATGACAATAGGGTTAATTGTCGGTGCAGCTAATAGAAAACCAATTGCGACCGGTGTGGGTACTCCTTGCATTAATAATCGCCTGGCCACAGGAACATTACCACACTCACACACTGGAAACAAAAAGCCGATCATACTGCCAAATAAAGCCCCTAGAAAGGGATTTGTCGGCATTTTCTCCACTAATTTGCTTTCATCAACAAAGAATAGCAGCACACTGGAGAAAAATACACCCAGTAGTAAAAAGGGCATAGCCTCAACTAGCAGACTGAGAAATAATGTAAAACCATTGTTCAGTTGATTTATCATGCGTTGCAGTCAACAGCGGTTGGTAAGTTTAGAGTTTCGTTTTGTGATTTTATCTGATAGGGTATCCTAGATTGAGACTAATGGGGATCATTGATCAAACCGCTAAAATTAAATTTCATTATCGTGAGGAAATTATAGCAATCCTGCATAATTTGTGAAAAAACTATTTGGCAATAAATTTATCATTTAAGTATAAATGCGATATAAGTTAGGTATAGCGGTATGCAGTTGAAAGAGATATAAACGGTTACTGAACAAATTTGAAGTGCTAAAACTAATTATACAGGATAAGGCTTTCTCCCCTGCCATAAGCTATAAAACTACTAACTGAATTTGAAATTTTATTATCCCCATCAGAGGAGTTGTAGAGGTTTAGCAGTGCTAAACCCCCTAATGAAGTACAAAATTATCCGCGTCCATCCGCGTTTAATATTGCCTTTCTATCAAGATTTTAACGCCAACCTACTTACCTAATATACGCACTCATCGGTTCTTTGATGAATCGGATGTAAAGATGCCTAAAAGTTGATTTAATAACCCGGGGCATAGCAAAATCTATAGGCATGAGAGTTTCAGGTAATTGCCAATCTGAAACTTGTAGTAAATCTGGTGACAAATTAGGGAAATTGATATCACTTAATTCAGGACATATTCCCAATCTTTGGGAAGCTGCAACGGTGGGAACTTGTGCTGGCGCAACTTTGAGAACTTCTAACATTGCCCGATCTAAAGCAAATACATTTGTTGAAGCTGCTAAAACCTGTAAATTCCGAGGTTCTCCCCCACTTGGTCCATTACCTTCATGTCCAATAATGCCATCTAAAATTGTTAAATCTGGATTAATTGTTTTAGCAGTTTCCACTAACATTTCTCCAAATCTGTTAGCATCTTTACCGGCTTCCATGTGCCACCAGGCTTTCATTTTTCCGGGAACACAACCGAAGAGGTTTTTTACTCCCAAAGTTAGGGTTAATTGCATATGAGACTTAACCTTGGGTAGATTAATAATCACATCTGCTTCCATAACTTCCTTTGATAACAGCAAATGATTAAAATTGTCGTTTACGGTTTGATAACGTTTACCATGAAACTCGACAATGGGGATTTTCAATGCTTCTAAAATAGGTAATAGGCCATTGGCTATAGCTACACCTTTGGCGCTACCAAAAGCAGGACTATCTCCTAAAAATGGATTTCCTCCCACTGCAATGACCATTTCGGCGACGGTACGGATTAATTCTGGGCGGGTGGTACATTCTTTTGTAGGACGAGAACCTGTGAGAAGATTAGGTTTGAGTAATACGCGATCGCCTGGCTTGACAAAAGCAGCCATTCCCCCTAGGGGTTCTAGTAGTGTCTCCAAAGATTCTTTTAAAGCGTTTTGCTCGTAAGATTTAGCCCGAATGAGACTAACAGATGGTTTTGGTGTTTGCATAGGGAATAATTGCGTTATATGAGAATAATATAAACCTTTCAAGGAAATATATAGAAGTGACAGCGATCGCTTAATACTAGCAATAGTGGTAAGAACACGCCGCAATTAACTCGGATCACTGGAAAAATATTCATCTTAGCTGTCTTACCCATTTCACACCCAGTAAAAATCAAATTATTCCTCAACAAAATGCTAAAATCTTATAGATGCTAGGGGTGCTTGGAAAACCGAGCTGAGATTAAACCCTTAACACCTGAGACTGGGTAATACCAGCGTAGGGAAGCTGTATATTGAGGATTGTACAATGCGAACTGAATGGGTAGCCAAGCGACGTGGACAGAGCAATGTAACCCAAATGCACTATGCTCGTCAGGGTGTCATTACTGAAGAAATGCACCACGTTGCGAAGGTAGAAAACCTTCCTGCTGAACTCATCCGCGAAGAAGTAGCACGGGGTAGAATGGTTATCCCCGCGAATATTAATCACACCAATTTAGAGGCCATGGCTATTGGTATCGCCTCTAAATGTAAGGTCAATGCTAATATTGGTGCTTCTCCCACTTCTTCTAATGTCGAAGAGGAATTAGATAAACTCAGATTATCTATCAAATACGGTGCTGATACTGTGATGGACTTGTCCACAGGTGGCGGTAATTTAGATGCAATTCGTACCGCTATTATCAAGGCTTCACCCGTTCCTATTGGTACTGTACCAGTTTACCAAGCTTTAGAAAGTGTTCACGGCAGAATGGAAAACTTCACTGCTGACGACTTTCTCCATATCATTGAAAAGCACGCTCAACAAGGTGTAGACTATCAAACTATCCATGCAGGTTTGTTAATTGAGCATTTACCCTTAGTTAAAAGCCGTATTACAGGTATTGTATCCCGTGGTGGTGGTATTTTGGCTCAGTGGATGTTATTACACCGCAAACAAAACCCACTTTATACGCATTTTAACGACATCATAGAGATTTTTAAGAAATATGATGTAACTTTCAGTTTAGGGGACTCCCTGCGCCCTGGATGTACCCATGATGCGACGGATGCGGCACAGTTAGCAGAACTGAAAACTTTGGGTCAACTCACCCGCAGAGCATGGGAACATGATGTCCAGGTGATGGTGGAAGGTCCTGGTCATGTTCCTATGGATCAAATTGAATTTAACGTTCGCAAGCAAATGGAGGAATGTTCCGAAGCTCCTTTCTATGTTCTTGGGCCTTTAGTGACAGATATCGCTCCTGGTTATGACCATATTACATCAGCTATTGGTGCAGCGATGGCGGGATGGTATGGTACAGCAATGTTGTGTTATGTGACACCTAAAGAACATCTGGGTTTACCTAACGCTGAAGATGTGCGTAATGGTTTAATTGCCTATAAAATAGCTGCTCATGCTGCGGATATTGCCAGACATCGGCCAGGTGCTAGAGATAGGGATGATGAACTTTCTCACGCTCGGTATAATTTTGACTGGAATCGTCAATTTGAGTTATCTTTAGACCCAGATAGAGCTAAGGAATATCATGATGAAACTTTGCCGGAAGATATTTACAAAAAGGCGGAGTTTTGTTCTATGTGTGGTCCTAAGTTCTGTCCCATGCAGAGTAAAATTGATGCTGACGCTTTGACTGAGTTAGAGGAATTTTTAGGGAAAGAAAAAGTCGTTCAGGTCTAAACAATCAATAGGTTCTAATATATCCCTGACTTCTTGAGGAAGTTGGGGATTTTGTATATTGATTGTCACAATCGTTTATTTGACAAAAAATACTGAGATTGTGTATGAGTAGTCGTGCAAAATAAATTTCATAGTTAGGAGAAGGAACGGGGAACAGGGAACAGGTAAGTGTCTATATTCACAACACCTATAGCAGTTCCCATACAAGTGAGGTGCAATCAGTCAGAATTGAACGCAGATAAACGCAGATAAACGCAGATAATTTTGTACCTCATTAGACTAGGAAATGATATATATTAGCTCAAGTGGATCAGGAAAAGTAACTATTTAATAAGAATCATAATTAAAGCATTAATATAGATTTTAAAAGTGATCACATCTTTTCAACCAAAGACTCTCTAATCTGATCAACAATTACCCCTAGTGGCTGACAAATATCAATCCAAAGAGCATTATCTGGTTCTTCCAGGATATCAAACTGACTTCTGAGAAGTTTTTCAGTCATAAAGTGATTCTCCCGTCGTTGTAGGCGTTTCTCAATTACATCAAAATTACCATGAAGATAAACTAACTGAATCGTATTATTAATTATCAACATTTGCCGATAACTATTTTTCAATGCCGAACAACCCAAAACGACATTTTTATTTTCTTGAAACCAAATTTTGATCTGAGCTTGTAAAGATGCTAACCAAGGCATTCTATCCTCATCATTCAGAGGAATACCAAGGCGCATTTTTGCGATATTTGCTGTTGGGTGAAAACTATCAGCGTCATAAAATTCATAGTTTATTGATTGGGCTAAAAGTTGACCGATAGTGGTTTTACCGCAACCAGAAACACCCATCATCAGAATTATCATTAAATTTTCAACTGTGCTAAACCTAAATAACGGATACCTTTTGGAGAAATATCAAACCGACAAGGTAATACTTCCAAGCCTAACTCGATAGCTTCTCGTAACAACTTACCATAAATAGGATCAGTCCTATCACCGGGAGCAAATTCTGGACAATCCCCACGATTAATAAAATATAACATTACCGCCCGACTTTGGGGCAAAACTGCCATTAATTCCTGTAAATGTTTTTGTCCTCTGGTTGTTTCCGTATCAGGAAACAGAGCTAAATTTCCTTGTGACCAGGTAGTATTTTTGACTTCTAAAAAAATTGGACGTTGTTCACCACTTCCTGTGAGATAAAAATCTACTCGACTTTTGCGATTCTTACCATAGACTACTTCACCTTTCACCTGTTCATATTCACCCAATTCTGGAAATAAATACTTGTCTAAGGCCAATTTAATCACCCGATTAGGTAAAGCAGTATTCACACCAACCCAAGTAGATATAGGATTATTCACCTGTATTAGCTCTAAAGTATAAGCTAATTTGCGTTGGGGATTATCGCTGCGAGAAACCTGTACAGAACTACGGACGGTAGAAACTCCAGTCATTGGACCTGTATTTGGACAATGCGCTGTCACCACTTCACCAGATTCTAGTTGCACATCAGCAAAAAACCGTTTGTAGCGTTTCAGTAAAATCCCAGGATACAATTCTGGGTAAGAATAGAGATAATCAATCATACTCGTGAGTAATTTCCAAGCTATCTAGGTAATCAATTTTGGCTTTTCCAGACTAAATATGATAAATTAGTAGGAGAAATACCAATTTGATGTAGATTCTTATCTATTGCTATATACAGCAGTTTCCGTCATTTTTGGGTTGACAGACTACTAGGATAGGGAATTAATTCCCTATGACTTCTCTCACCAAAATCGCCAGTTTATTTGCACTATCAGGAACAGCGATCGCTTGAGATGCCTTTCTCATTTTCGCCAATTCCCCTGGAGACTGCAACAAATTCAAAACCTCAGAGGTAAATATTGCCGGTGTTAAATCTGATTGTTTAAAGGATAAGGCCGCACCGACTTTGGTGAAAACTTTTGCATTATAGGATTGATGATCTTCTGCCGCAAAGGGATAGGGAATTAAAATAGCTGGTAAACCACAAATTGCTAATTCTGTCAAGCTACCCGCACCGGAACGACTAATAGCTAAATTTGCTCTTGTCAACAAGGCGGACATATTGTTGTAAAAGGGTAAAGCGATATATTGAGGATGTTGAAGAGTTTTCATATCAGGGTCATTATCGCCTGTTAAATGCACTATATAAGCGCCAGCTTGAAACCAAGCATTTGCACATTGTCTAACTAACTTATTAACTGCGACAGCGCCCTGACTGCCACCAAAAACTACAATTAGGGGGACATCATCAGGAACAGGTAAGTCTAAACTGTTATTCTCCGTTCGTTTCCAGAACTGAGAACGTACAGGAGTGCCGACACAGACAGTTTTACTGTTTGGTAAGTATTTACTAGCTACATCAAAACCCAGGGCAACCACATCACACCAAGGTCCAAAAAAGCGGGTAACTTTACCGGGTAAAGCATTAGATTCATGAAAAACCACAGGTAAACCCAAAGAACGCGCTGCAATCACCGTAGGACCTGCAATATAACCACCGGTGGTAAAAACTCCTTGGAAGTTTCCCCGCTTTAAAATCCTTCTGACTTCCAGAATCCCACCTAATAACTTGAACAAAATACGTAGAGAACCAAAACTTAAACCTTGCTGAAAACCTTCAACAGCAACGGTATTTAAGGGATATCTCCCAGCAACTAGCTGATTTTCTAACCTATTTGGTACACCTAGCCATTCAATCTCAAATTCTGGCAGTTTTTCCGCCAGTGCGATCGCTGGAAACAAGTGTCCACCTGTCCCACTAGCTGCTATAAGTAATTTAGTTGGTGCATTTATCATTCCCTGCTATACCATTTATCTCCCAGCTTCATTAAGATAAAACAAATTCCCTATCTTCTATCATCAAATCAGTAAAATCTTACTAATGACTAAAATTACCCCCTTATTAATGAGACGTAACAAAACATTACCGCTTGGTGTTTTCTTTTTCTCCAGTTTATTGGCAATTGGTTTCTCTAGTATTAGCCAGTTTGTTCAAGCAGGTGAACCACAAAATGCACCAACTACACTCACCAAACTGTTAACAGAGATTGACAATGCTGCTAACCAAGGCAGTGTCAAAGGGGTAATGGAATTTTACAGTCCTAAATTTACCCATGGTGATGGTTTAAACCGCAAAGTCATGGAGGAGGCTTTAACAGGACTGTGGAAAAGATATCCCAAGTTACGTTATACAACCCGCCTGGAGTCTTGGCAATCCCAAGGTAATACAATTATTGCGGAAACCGTCACCAGTATTGAGGGGTTAGCTGCACCGAATAACAATAATTTGACCCTTCAATCTACGATTAAATCACGTCAACGGATCACAGGATCAAAAATTGTGCATCAAGATATTTTGTCAGAACGGACTCAACTTACCTCTGGTAGTAAACCACCCCAAGTAGAAATTAAACTACCACAACAGGTGAAAGTTGGGGAAAAATATAGCTTTGATGCCATTGTTCAAGAACCATTAGGTGAGGACTTTTTGCTGGGTGTAGCAATGGAAGAACCTGTTCAAGTTAATAAATTAATTAACCCGACAACAGCAGATTTAGAATTTCTCAATGCGGGAGGACTCTTTAAAGAGGGACGTGCCCCATTGAATCCTGGTACTCGATGGATTTCTGCTGTAATTCGTAGAGGTGAAGATATGACGATTATTACTCAAAGGTTACAAGTAGTGAAAAAATAGGAAGTAGTTGACGGTTGACATTGGCAAGAAAATCGGAATCAAAAAATCACCAATTACCTATGCAAAACAACATTGTGTTTATTACTGGTGCAAGTAGCGGTATTGGTGCTGCTTGTGCCAAAATTTTTGCTGATGCTGGTGCAAAACTAATTTTAGCAGCACGACGCTGGGAACGTTTACAGGAAGTAGCTAATTCTTTAGATATTTCATCAGATAAAATTCAATTATTGCAGCTTGATGTATGCGATCGCTTAGGGGTAGAATCTGCTATTACTAACTTACCTTCCCCTTGGTCAAACATTGATATTCTCATTAACAATGCCGGTTTAAGTCGTGGTTTAGATAAATTGTATCAAGGAGACTTTCAAGACTGGGAAGAAATGATTGATACTAATATCAAAGGTTTGCTTTACCTTACTCGTTATGTTGTACCAGGCATGGTGTCCAGAAATGCTGGTCATATAATTAATATCGGTTCTATTGCTGGACATCAAACCTATCCTGGTGGTAACGTCTATTGTGGGACAAAAGCTGCTGTTAGAGCCATTTCTGAAGGCTTAAAACAAGATTTATTAGGAACTCCTGTGCGGGTAACTTCTGTTGATCCTGGTATGGTAGAAACAGAATTTAGTGAAGTGCGTTTTCATGGTGATAGGGAACGAGCGCGAAAAGTGTATGAGGGAGTTAAACCCCTAACTCCTGATGATGTCGCTGACGTGATATTTTTTTGTGCTACTAGGGCAAATCACGTTAATATTAATGAGGTCGTATTAATGCCAGTTGACCAAGCTGGTGCTACCTTAGTTAATCGCCGAGGATCACCGGGAATTTAATCCAATCATAGTAGAATAGACAGAACATCCAAAATTATTAATATGGCTCCTTTACCAGATTATCGTCCTAAACAATTATCCCTAGGTCCTCTGGAAGCAGAAATTCTCGGCATTGTCTGGGATATTGGTTTAGTAACCGTTAAAGACGTACATGATCGTATTCTCTCCGATCCCAACCGGGAATTAGCTTATACTTCCGTTACTACGGTTTTGCGTCGTCTCACGGAAAAAGGTTGGTTAGCTTGCGATAAACAGGGAAAGGCTTTTTATTGGCGACCGTTACTAAGTCAGCAACAAGCGAAGATAATTAAAGCCCATGATCAATTACAGCGGTTTTTAGCAGTAGGAAATCCTGATGTAATTGCTGCTTTTGCTGATAGTTTAGATCAAGCTGCTAGTGACCAAATAGAAGCGATCGCTAAACGAATCCAAGCGGCACGGAAAGCCAGAGGAGAAAAATAGAATTATGCATCTACTGATGATTATTACCTCCCTCACCATTGCTTGCTGGTTACGATACTCTGGCATTATATCCCAAGGTAATTGGCATTTACGGTGGGAGCGATCGCTATTTTTATTTCTCTTCCCTCCCCTACTCATATTCATGACAGCAATCGCCGTAGTCTGGATGGGAACTCAGGGGCAAATGGGAGGAATCTATACCAACTCTGTTAGTTATCTCCTAGCATTAATTTTTCTGGGTTTTTTCAACATCTTAGGTATCAAACTTGCTGTTAAGGGCTGGAAATCTGTACAATCTGCCCGTGAATGTCCCCAAGTCAACATAGCTGGTCAATCAGCCAGACTCCTAAAAACCGAAGCCTTATTTGCCGGACAAATGGGTTTTTGGCAACCTGAATTAGTCGTGAGTCAAGGACTACTAGCAGCCCTTTCACCAGACCATCTACAAAGTGTCCTCGCACACGAACAAGGACATTATCAATATAGGGATACATTCTGGTTTTTTTGGCTGGGTTGGGTGCGCGCCTGTACAACCTGGCTACCGAATACAGAACCTTTATGGCAAGAATTGTTGGTTTTACGAGAATTACGGGCTGATAGTTACGCTGTATCCCAAGTAGATCCCTTAGTCTTGGCAGAGTCTTTGTTATTAGTTGCAGGTAATAATTCAATTAGGTCAGATGTTTGTTGCGCTGCATTAAGTGCAAGCGACCGACTAGAACAAAGAATAGAAGCTTTATTAACCCCATCTGAACCAGCCCCACAGCAACTACGATCTTGGCATATTTTTCTCCTGGCCTTTTTGCCCCTAATCACGGTATTATTTCATACTTGAGAAGACGCACCTGATTTTTTGTTGTCCAAAGGTTCGGGTTTGAGGGATATTTTACCTAAATCCTACCATGGTGGGCATTCCCCACCTGACTACAAAACTTAATATACTTTTGTATCATAGTTGCTAAAGAAAATATGTGGAAAAATGATAGGCAGAAAATGCAAATTATATAAATATTTATATGGGAGCAAATGATGATGAAGTGGGAATATCTGAACATCTGACGTAAATCCCTAAATTGAGAATGCTGAATAATTTAGATACGTTACTCGATTTTGGATTGACTGTCTGTGGTTCTGTTAAAAAAGGACGAAATCCCATGACTAAACCCTATCTGTCTCCAGATGATTTGCCCTCTTATAAAACTACGCAAATCAGTGAAATATTAATCAGTCAACTAGAAGAAGTAACTAAAAACCGATTTTTTCTAGCTTGTAATCATGTAGTCCGTATTTTATTATCTGATTGCCATTGGTATTTCAAAGTCAATAGCGGTCTTTTGATGTTAATCATGGTTTGTCATGATATTGAAAGCTACCAAAATATTATGACTACTGTTCCCTACCTATCAGAAACCTTAAAACGATTTGCCGGTCAAGCTAAAATTAGTATTAGTTCACCAGTAAATAATGGTATTCCTTGGGTAATCAATATATCTGATGTCTTGCCAGAAGATGACCTGCCAAATTCACATCATTAATTGATTATGGATTGTGCATTTTGGGGATCATAAATCCAAAAATTTGGGGATAACAGATAGCCCAAACTCTTCCCTCACGGAAAGACTTTCTGATCAAAGTCTAATTATATTGATGGATTTCCGACTTATTAAATAGGTCGGAAGTTTTACTGTTTTCAGAGTATGTCTTTTTTACTCGCTAGTGTGTGTATTATGAGAAATGGGAAATATCATAATATTTGAGTTAAAAACAAATGTTTTAAACCCCGTCCACATTGGAAGCTATAGTTTTTTCTAAAGCGGAAACTCCGGTTTTCAAAGTAGATATCTGTTCCCTGTTCCCTTCATAAGTAATCATGACTAACAATACTGATTTTCGCATTGAAAGAGACTCAATGGGCGATCGCCAAATTGCCAACACCGTTTATTATGGTATACAAACCCAACGAGCAATAGAAAACTTTCCTATTAGCGGTATTAAACCTCTATCAAGTTATATAGATGCCTGTTTATATATTAAGAAAGCGACTGCTATTGTTAACTCTGGACTAAACTGTATTCCCACAGATATCAGTGCGGCTATTATTCAAGCCACTGATGAGATATTAGCAGGTAAGTTACGAGATCAGTTTGTGGTAGATGTTTATCAAGCCGGTGCAGGAACTTCTCACCACATGAATGTTAACGAGGTTATCGCCAACCGCGCCTTAGAAATTCTCGGCGATAAAAAGGGGAATTACCAGCGCGTTAGCCCTAACGATCATGTCAACTACGGACAGTCCACCAACGATGTCATCCCCACTGCTATCCGTATCGGTGGTTTACTGGCATTATCTCGCACCTTACAGCCAGCCTTAGAACAGGTAATTGCCGCCTTAGATGGCAAGAGCAGAGAATTTAAAGATATTGTCAAATCTGGGAGAACCCACCTCCAGGACGCTGTACCAGTGCGTTTAGGTGATACCTTTGCCGCTTGGTCACATATTCTGGCAGAACATCAAAACCGTCTTTATGTTGCTGCGGGGGATTTAATGGTATTGGGTTTAGGTGGTAGTGCGGCGGGAACGGGAATGAATACCCATCCTGAATATCGTCAAAAAGTTGTAGATACCCTTTCACAATTATTAGAATTTCCCCTCGAACCGGCACCCCATTTAATGGCTGCTATGCAAAGTATGGGTGCATTTGTGAATGTGTCTGGTGCAGTGCGAAATTTAGCACAGGATCTAGTTAAAATCTCCCACGACCTGCGGTTAATGGACTCAGGACCCAAAACCGGATTAAAGGAAATTCAACTGCCTCCAGTACAACCTGGTTCTTCTATTATGCCTGGGAAATATAACCCGGTGATGGCAGAGATGACATCAATGGTGTGTTTTCAGGTGATGGGATATGATCAGGCGATCGCTTTTGCCGCCCAAGCGGGACAATTGGAATTAAATGTGATGATGCCCCTAATTGCCTATAATTTAATTCACAGCATCGAGATTGTAGGTAATACAATTTCAGCCTTAACTACAAGCTGTATTCAAGGAATTACTGCTAACAAAGAAAGATGTTTAGCCTATGCAGAAGGCAGTTTATCCCTAGTCACTGCCTTAAATACTCACATCGGTTATCTTAACGCTGCTGCCGTAGCTAAGGAATCTTTACAAACAGGTAAATCTCTGCGGCAAATAGTTCTAGAAAAAGGTTTAATGACAGAAGCAGAATTAGCCACTGTCTTAGATCTAGAACAAATGAGTGCGATTATACCTTTATAACTAAATAGGGGTTTAGCACTGCTAAACCCTCATACAAGTTGAAGTTTATCTTTATCACCAACCCCTACTTATATACTCAGCTACCTACTGACTCCCCATTATTTCCAGAACTTGAGGAGGAAGTTCTCGGACTATGCGAAATGGGAAAAGACGAGTTGAGGCGATTTGGGCATAGTCAGACGTGAGAAATGGCGCGTATTGACTAGCTTCAGGGGTTAATTGGGCAGCCATAGCCAGGGTAATAGCACAGAGAAATTTCCGCACATCCTTAGCCTGTTCGCCAGTGATTTCTCGGCTCAAGATGGGAGTATCGGGAATGTAACTTTGATCTACAGTAAAATCAGGGTCTTTGACACTTAAATGACTAGCCCCAATTACACCTACTAACCATTTTGGGGCAGGAATTTTAGCAAAACCCAGGACTTGTTCCGTTAGTGCGGGGGTAGTTTTATCTGCGGAACTGGCGAAAACTAATGTAGGGATTTGTATTTTGGTTAAACCACTATCACCAAACATCAGAGATGATATAGGATTAAGAGCGATCGCCTGTTTCACCCTCCCATCTCGTAATTGATAGGTTTTCTCAGGTAATTCTTGGGCTACACATTGCACCACCCCACCTAAACTCCCTTTGATCAAGTTCTGCCCACACTTTTGCTTGAGGTAATCAATTTGTAACTCACCTCCTGCTAACGCCAAAGCAGTGCCACCCCCAAAGGAATGACCCACAACCATGACATTATTAGTTGCCAGCTTACTTTGTAAGGGATTATTAGGTGATTGATTGAGCTTTTCCAATTCATCCAGGATAAAACTAATATCACGAGGGCGGTCTAAAAATTCTTGGGGTTCAACCAGTCGTTTTTTACCTTGGTAAGCTGCATTGCTACTAGCTTCATTACTTCCAGGATGTTCTGGGGCTGCAACTACATAACCATGGGAAGCCAAATGTTTTGCTAAATAACGCAAGTCAGTACCCACTGAACCCAAACCATGAGAAAACACAATTAGGGGTTTATTAACTGTTGCAGTGCTTGAAAAGTAAATGTTTACGGGAATTTGTCGTTGTCGCTTTTGGTCGTTGTAATTGACACTGAGTGTTTGTACTTCTGCTTTTCCTGCTTGCCCAGGGTCTAATGTAGAATTAAATTTCACATCTGTAGGTTTAAGCAGGGGAGCGATCGCCAACATAAACTGCTGGGTGCGGAAAAAGGCGCTATTCAAATTCCCCAGTACATTAATCGCCTGGGGCAAATTAATTTGTAAGTGCTTACTAGGATACGCTTCAATAAAACTGAGGACAGACAAGCCTTGTGGGGAATTAGCCCCTAAAATTAATCCCCCCTTGATAGCCTTTACCCCAGCTTGATCCTTACGACTAATAGCCGTTGAAATATCACCGAGAATAGTCGTACCAATTTGTGTATTGATTAACCTATCTAAAATTACAACATTGATGGGGATTGTTTTTTTCAATCCCCCCAGTAAAAACTGGCGTTGCTCCTCGGTCATTCTTTTGGTGTAAAGTTCTAAACTATCTGGTAATTTGCCAGTTTCCACAGCTTTTTTCAAGTCTGGTAAGGATACGGAGTCCTCTAAAGGACCATAGCGAATGATTACTGTATCTGCGGCCTTTACGGAGGTGTTAACTCCACAAAACGGTGTTACGGCAATAACACAAAATGCACCTGCAAATATTCTCAACTTCTGCCAGCTTTTCCCTGTAAACATCTTGGTATAGCACTCCGGTTTAATTATTTAACATACTCAGCGACCTTCTAAATCCTTTGTCCGGTATAGATAGAACGTACTTCCCCATTACGGCGAATAATCGCTTCCCCATGGGTAACTTCCACTAATGTCCAACCAGTAGACCCAATATTTTCACCGAGATTAATTCGGCGACTCACACCATCTACTTTAAATAAAGCTACGGATTTTTTACCTAGTTCCAGCAACCCTTCCAATTGTGCAGAATAACTAGGTTCAGGAACTCGCTGTATAACATTCGCAGGTTCTTTCATTGGTACTAATGGGGCGATGGTTGGCAGTTTTGGAGGTGCAACTTGAATAGGTTGGGGATTAACCTGTGTTGTATTAATTTTGGGCAGGGGTACTGATGCTAAAGGATTTACAGTGGTGTTTGTTGCCCCAGAATATGCAGATGGGGGTATGGGAACTGGAGGAACAGATGGTAATTGATAGCGGGGAGGTTGGGGCTGATAAACATGAACATATATGCGTTCCACCACATTGGGAGGGGTAAGGCTACCAGCAGCAGGTGGGATATTATTAGCTGCTAAGAGTAAGGGTAAAATTGCTGTTGGTTGAGTATTGGGTAAAGCTAAGGCGGCGCTTTGATTGAGATTAAGAGTGGGAAATCCGGCTGTAATAATTGTTTTATGATTGTTTGCTCCTTGTTGCTCAATTACAGCTAGAGCTTCTGACATATAATTTACTAACTCTAATTGGGCATCTGGTCTGACTGTCACAGGTGGTGATGTCTCAATGGCTGAAAAACTGTGATTTTTTAGCTGGGTGACTAGATTTTCCAGCCCTGACTCGATGAGGTAGACTATCCCCAAGGCAGTTCCAGTTAAACCTAATCCCACTAATATCAGTGTGGCACTGCTGCCCCTATTTGGTTTATCTCTGCGAGTAACAACATCAACAGAAGGAGCATTGACTACTAATGTAGCTGTTTGTATGTTTTTAATCGCTGGTGAAGACTGCAATGGGACATGGACAGCTGATGGCAAAACTACATCTGCCATTTTGAAACTCATAGTTTGTCCAGATATATATTCTTGTTCACCTCTAGGATAATTGTGCTTGTGGCGACCATCGAGAATGGTATCAATATCATTAAAAAGATCATCCATTAAGGCCTCAGCATAGCTTTCTATTGTCCAAGGTTCGTTAGGAACAAAATCTATGGTTAAGGCTGTGACAGTGCTATCCAAGACCTGGGAGGCGAGTAAATTACCGGATGATTTAGGTGACATAGGTTGTTTTGATTGTAGTTATAAAATATAGTAGGTGAGTGGTTGTAGGTTCGGTAACTCTGTCCGTAGAAGGTAAAAGAGGGAGTGGTGATTGGTGGTAATTTTACTTGATTAACCATTACCAATCACCAATTATCCATTACCAACTCAAAATAATCAGGCGCTACCAGTGAAGGCAACTTCTGGAAATTTCAACTGCGCTTCTGCCATAGGACGGTTTCTGCCTTCCTCTTGCCAGTAGTTAATCACTTCTGTGGCTTTGTTCAGTAACTCCACACGATCAACATCTGCAATCCAGTGTTTGGATTCTAACTCTTTTTTTAACTCTTCCCACGCATCATTTCTAGGCCAGAAAAAGTATTTGGTTAAGGGACTAGAACCTTTACCAACAACCTGGTCAACTGCGAGGGCGACGTTTTCGTCTAACCAGAGAATTTTCAAAATGAACTTGGTCAATTACACCTCCGGGGAATATCCGGGTTTTTTACTTACAGTTTGCGACCCCTCATTTTAACTCAATCTTGGACTAATTGACCAATTTCCCTCAACCTGGTTGAAGAAAAATACATCAAGTTTTTTTGATTAATTTTTGTATTTGATAGTACAGTAGATACTGACATATCAATTTTTTTTGAAATGATGGACAAGTAGAGCAAGCAGTTTGATCACTAATTATACAGGTAAAACCAATGAAAAAAACAGCAAGGAAATTATTCTCGATCTTGGGAATATTAGCTTTAACAACCAGTTGCACAACTACATCTAATTCTAGGGACAATATTCAGCAGCAAACTGGAGCTATAAAAGTTACTAACCCTACTACTGCCACACTGATAAAAGTAGATGGTTCTAGTACCGTATATCCCATTACCCAGGCTGTAGTCAAGGCATATCAAGCCAACACCGAAAATAAGAGTCAGGTACAAGTAAGTATTTCGGGTACTGGTGGTGGGTTTGAAAAATTTTGTGCTGGAGAAATAGACATCAGTAATGCTTCTCGGCCAATTAACCAGTCGGAAATGGTAGCTTGTAAAAAGAATAACATCAGCTATATGGAATTACCCATAGCTTTTGATGCTTTAACTATCGCTGTTAATCCCCAAAACAATTGGGCAAAAGACATTACAGTAGCTGAACTAAAAAAAATCTGGAAACCTGGGGCTGAAGGAAAAATTACAAAATGGAATCAAGTCCGTAGTTCTTGGCCAGACCGCCCAATTAAATTATACGGTGCTGGTGATAAGTCTGGAACATTTGATTATTTTACCGAGGCAATTGTCGGTAAAGCTAAAGCCAGTCGCAAAGATTACACAGCCAGCGAAGATGATGAGGTTTTAGTTGCAGGTATTAATAAAGACCCTGAAGCCTTGGGTTACTTTGTACATATTAATGAAACCAAAGGTGGAACGAAAGCAGCAGCACATTTGCTCAAATTTGATTCTGTACATGGACGTTGGCAACCGCAAGTAGAATCTGTAGAAAACCAAGTTGTTATTAATGGTAAATCTCTCAGTTTTACTGAACATTCTCAACCTGCTGAAGTTCCTTGGGAAGACTTTGGTGTTGATATAGTTTTAGAATGTTCTGGTAAGTTTAGAACACCTGCTACCCTAGATCCTTATTTTAAAAAAGGTGTGCAAAAAGTAATTGTCGCCGCACCTGTTAAAGAAGAAGCTTTAAATATTGTCATGGGGGTAAATGATCATCTTTATGAACCTGAAAAACATCATTTATTAACAGCGGCTTCTTGTACTACCAATTGTTTAGCCCCAGTAGTAAAGGTAATTCATGAAGGGTTAGGAATTAAACATGGAATAATTACCACAATTCACGATAATACTAATACGCAAACTATTGTAGATGCACCTCATAAAGATTTGCGCCGGGCTAGGGCTACAAGTATGTCATTAATTCCCACTAGCACCGGTTCAGTTACAGCTATTGGGTTAATTTATCCAGAATTGAATGGTAAATTAAATGGTTTAGCTGTCCGTGTTCCTTTGTTAAATGCTTCTCTGACAGATTGTGTATTTGAAGTAGTCAGACCGACAAACATTGGTGAAATTAATGGTTTATTAAAAGCAGCATCGGAGCAAAAACCATTAGAGGGAATTTTGGGTTATGAAGAACGTCCTTTAGTATCTATTGATTATAAAGATGATTCTCGTTCTTCAATTATTGATGCCCTTTCGACAATGGTTGTTAATGAAACCCAAGTCAAAATTTTGGCCTGGTATGACAATGAATGGGGTTATGCCAACCGTATGGTGGAATTAGCACGCAAGGTAGCTTTAAGTTTGCAGAAATAAGGTTTTGTTGTAAAGGTTGTGGGGTATTTAATTTACCCTATTTCTGTAACTCCTAATATATTGACAATTTTGAATTTTTAATTATGGCTTCTACTACTGCTTCCAATTCTAATTTCAAGAATTATATTCTGGTGACACTGGCATATTGGGGCTTCACTTTAAGCGATGGGGCTTTGCGAATGTTGGTGTTACTCTATTTTCATAAAATTGGTTATACACCCATCCAAATTGCTTTTTTATTCCTGTTCTATGAGGTATTTGGAATTGTTACAAACTTTCTCGGCGGTTGGATTGGTTCTCAGTTGGGTTTAAAGGTAACTCTTTACACTGGTATTGGGTTACAGGTGTTTTCTTTATTCATGCTGTCGTTTCTTAATCCAGGGTGGGTACAGTGGCTTGCTGTTCTCTATGTGATGGTTGCACAGGCTTTTTCAGGAATTGCTAAGGACTTAACCAAGATGAGTTCTAAAAGTGCCATTCGCTTAGTTGTGCCTCAAGATGCTCAATCATCTTTGTTTAAATGGGTGGCTGTACTAACGGGTTCTAAGAATGCTTTAAAAGGAGTGGGATTCTTTCTTGGTAGCGCCCTTCTCAGTTCTGTGGGTTTTATTAATTCCCTGTGGATTATGGCCGGGGGACTGGCTTTAATTATGTTTTCTGGGTTAATGCTGCCCAAAGGTATGGGTAAAATCAAGAAAAAGGTTAAATTTAGCCAGTTATTTTCTAAAAGTCCAGAAATAAATATTCTCTCGGCGGCGCGATTCTTTTTATTTGGGTCTAGAGATGTATGGTTTGTTGTGGCTTTACCAGTTTTTTTACGGGGAAATTTAGGCTGGTCTTTTTATCAGGTGGGGGGATTTTTAGCTTGTTGGGTGATTGGTTATGGGATGATTCAATTTTTAGCACCGACACTAATGCAATGTTTTGGTTCTAGTCGTCCACCCCAATCTCTAACTATTCAATTCTGGACATTTATATTAACGGCTGTCCCCGGTGCGATCGCTCTGGGACTACAATTAGGTTTACCTGCTAATCTGGTAATTATTGCTGGACTTCTGGTTTTTGGTGTCGTATTTGCCTTTAATTCTGCTATTCATTCCTATCTGGTTTTGGCATTTACTGATGATGATAAAGTTGCTTTAAATGTGGGTTTTTACTATATGGCAAACTCCGGTGGTCGTCTTGTGGGTACAGTTTTATCCGGTTTGGTTTATCAAATATTTGGCTTGGTCGGTTGTCTATGGACATCAATGTTTTTCCTATTAGCGGCAGGTTTAGTTACCATAAAGTTGCCTAATCCTCAACCTAGTAAAGTTATAGCTTGGAAAGCTGGAAATGGAGACTAATAATGAAAGTTGTTGATTTAATCACCTGGTTTGAAAAATGGGCGAATCCCACTTGGTGCGAAAGCTGGGATAATTGTGGTTGGCAAGTTGAACCTGGTGTTTTAGGCACAGAAGCGCGGGTATTGGTATGTTTAACTCCTACTTTAGCTGTTATGCAAGAAGCGATCGCTCTTCGTGCTAACCTTATTTTTGCCCATCATCCCCTCATTTTTCACCCCCCCAAATCTTTCCACAGTGGGGAAGCTTTAACTGAAATGGTGCGGTTAGCTTTTGCCCATAATATTGGTATTTACAGCGCCCATACTAACTTTGACCAGGTAGAAGACGGGACGGCTGATGTTTTAGCCCAACTTCTCCAACTTCAAGAAGTATCACCCATTGTTCCTACCCAAGCTGGTTTAGGTTATGGGCGCGTAGGTATAATTAATCCCAATTTAACACTAGAAAAGCTACTAAATAATATTCAATCCCAACTAAATCCACCTCATTTGATTTTCTCACCAGTGGCGGATTTACAACAGGAAATTTCCCGCGTAGCTGTTTTAGGTGGTTCTGGTGCAGGTTTTATTTCTGCCGTAGTCAAAACTAATGCCCAAGCTTATGTGACTGCTGACTGTAAATTTCACCAATTTCAGGAAAGTCGTGATTGTGGTATTGTATTAATTGATGTGGGACATTATGCCACAGAACGTCCGGCTTGCGATCGCTTGGTCAAAAAATTCCAAGCCCTGAACCTAGACTGGGTACAATTAAGTCAACAAGATGAGGATTTTCGCCAGTTTTTAACCTAAAACTCAACATTTATGACTGCCTTTGGCATAAAATTCCTGTTAAGAACGGGTTTAAAAGATGGCAACTTCCCGATGGACAAGTTCTAGTAAAAGAAAAATTGCTTTAAAAGTTGATAAATTGTATAGTATTTCAATTAATGCGGTAAACTCAAGTTTAAGACCAAAAATTTCACCTAACACTAATGACTAAAAATCAGTGCTAAAATTGAGTCACTAAACTTACTGGGTTCTCACCGCGAACTTCACCCCCAAAAGGCTGATATTCCGGGTATCAACCCCAAATTTGACAGGTTTAACTACGTTGTATAAAAAGGCAGAAGCACTACATGCTACACCGCAAAATTTATCAACTGTGTTGCGACGGGCGGGAGGTATGTGTTTTTTTACGGGATCAGCAACGCTGGATAGAGCGAGCCCGCATTATTGATATCGAGGGCGATTTAGTGACTTTACGCTATGAAACAGATGAAGAAGATGAAGTTTGTTCTTGGGAGGAAATGGTTCGTCTTGAAAGCATCGGATCTGTTACTCAGAAATTAGCTTCAGTACCACGCGGTTACTCAGAACCGCTTACAACTGATGAATGTCCCGAAGCGGAACGAATTCATAACCCTTATACTGACCTAAACCCAGAGTAGACACGCCTTAATTAAATTCATGTCAGGCGTTCAAAAGCAGGACAGTATCCATCAAGGGTAACTTTAAAATTATATAAGGGGGCGGCGGGATTCCAACACCGTTGTCCCCTTTGATGTCGGCAACTACCACAACACTCAATATACCCACCGCTAGGACGCAGGTGATTTTGATTTAATAGTTCTCGTGGAGATAACCCCCGCAATACTAATTCCTCACCTTGCCATCGGGCTGCAATTAAACCTGTATCAGCAAATTGTCGCCATCGAGAATCTGCCGTCACCGTATCAGGAAGGGTAATAGTAATCACAGTACCTAATTCCGCCAACTCACCCTCATAGCTAGTTTCTGGGGCAGCAAGTTGTAAAAAATTTTCTCCTATTGGTAATTCTACTAAAGTCCCGGCGGCTGGTGAATGGATATGATAACGGTTTTGCAACTCTTCTAAGCTAGTTAAGTCCGCTAAGTAACTAGGAGAACCGTGAACAAAAATTACGTGCTGGGGGCGTAGATTATGAATTAGCTGGGTTGTTCCTGGTCCATCACTATGTTGTGCTAAAAGATAACTTTCTACTTTTGTGGGTGCTAAATATTCCTGATTCACGGGAATATCAGTTTTTTCCGGTAAAAGAATCAGCCAATTACCTGTATTAGCTTGGCAATACTTACTTAAATCGGCGGTGGTATCCGTAATAATAATACAGGGAGATGTGCCTAAAGTTGCTAAATTTTCCGGTTTTAATCTTCTCACACGGGGTTTGACTCGTTCATCCCAAAATAAAGGTTGATGACGGGCGAAATTCTGGACTGAAGCGGGGAGATGGGGCAAAAGTTCTAAATAAGCATCGCAACCCGTAGCTACAGCACCATCCACCCAAATGTCTAAATCTCTACCTGTAAAGTGGTGATGAGAACGCAACAGCATGAGTAATTCTTGACCTAAACCTAAAACAGGTGTAAGTAAAATTACTGAAAAGCTTGGCTCTCTGTCAATGGGACTAATAGCACGATAAATCCTTTCTGCTAGTTGATTTTCTTGGTGACGGCGATGGGGGTGACGGGATGTACCATAACTACCTTCGATTAATAGTACGTCTAAATTTAAACCTCGGAGTTCATCGAGTCGTAACCCTTCAACTAAACGGGAGTTGGAGAGGAAAAAATCACCAGTGTATAGTAACTTATAATCGCGGTTGGGGGTGTGATAAGTGAGGAGAATGGCCACAGCACCGGGTAAGTGACCTGCGGGAAATAATTCTACAATTAAATTTTCTCTTATTTCTATGGGCGATCGCAATGGCAAAGCCTGACAAAATTTAGGAATACCCTGCAATTGTGCTTCTGGCCAATTTAGTGGTAATAACTTTGTCGTTACTTCACTGGCATATATAGGTAAAAAAGGAAAAGCCTGATTTAATTCTAATAGTCCTCTAGCATGATCTGGATGAGCATGACTAACTAAAACTAAATCTGCTAAAGTCCCTGATTGAGTCACCTCCTCTACTAGAGGTTTAATATTTATTAAACCAAAATCTAACAGGATACGGTGTGGCCCCATCCTAACCAGCAGACACAGACCCTCATCTTGATGTTGAACACCATAGGGCAAACATTCTAATTCATGACCTGTTTCCCCAACATCAGCACCAAAATCAGTTGATAAATTATCCCTCATGTTTCCACCTTAAACTAATAGCTGAGAAACCTCGCCTTTAGCAATATTCCTCAACAAAGTTCTAAAAGTTGGAAACAAACACTGTAACTCTTTTTAATGTGCAGAACCATTACCATGATAGTTGTCGGAATCATAAAAGCCATTTTTCGTACCAAAGAATAAGCACGAAATCGTAAATATAACAGTTAAACCCACTAATACTAGCTTAACATCCATTGATTTTTACCCTTAACGTCAGACATTTTTATCTTAATCGAGTGTTTTTGCCTTTGGACAGAATCAGCAGAAAATTTTTACTATGGTTGGGTTCTATGTGAATATAGCACTTTTATGGTATGGGCAGGGGCAACTCGTCAGAATCAAGATGTTCAGGATGGATAGCGCTTCACTATCGCGCTATTGAGCATTTAAGATTGATAATGAAATAGATTTTCGTCTAAGCTGATGTGCAGCTAAACTGTATAATCAAAAAACCTGAAGTTACCGTAACACAAGCATCTTGCTTGTACTAATTATTCAAGTGAAAAGCATAACAGCTTATCGCTAAACTATACCTAAATTTTGCTAGTTAAATTTTTAGTTTTAAAAAAACTTTAGAGAATAATATCTTCTCCTCGTTCCGTAAAGCGGACATCTTTAATTTGCCATTGGGAATTACTAATTAAGGTTTTGCGAACACTACTAAACAATGCAAACTGTTCACAACTAGAAAGAGAAGCTATTTGTCGTTTTGAATTTGGTGATATTCGTAAATCAATTGTTGCAATACCATTTTTAACATTTACTCGATAACCAGAAACGCTAAAATCGGCTGTATTTTGTTCCTTGAATATTTTACCTATGGCTTCATTTATAGGTGTTTGGGCAGAAACTTCAGCTTCTTTAGGAATTAATTCTTGACATTGAGCATCACTTATATATAGGGTAACATTAGTAGTTTTGCCAGAAGTAGCTTTAGTCTGATCATCATTGGTAAATGGCCTAACTGAAGGAGTGGGTCTAATTTGACTATTTGGTGTTGTTTCTGTGGTTGTGTTGTTAGGAAGATTGGCAGAATCACAACTACTAATTATAGTAGAAAATGCTATGAAAATCAAAGATAAAATATACTTTTGGCGATGATACATAATATGATATCCTATGAGATATTGGTGATGAAAAGGGTTATTTCTTGACTCATGGACGGGGAAAACCCGCCCCTACTGGAAAATTATTTTCCTGTTTGTAATGTTTCTACTAAATCATAAAAAGGTTGCCAATTATCATCTTCAGTGATTGCTTCCCAAATTGATTCAATTATAGGTCTTAATAGGGCTGTTTTGGGATTAGCTTCAGTTAGAGTTTTAGCAATTTTATCCATTTCCTCAATATCAAAATAATTGAGGATTTGATGATATAAGAAACACCAATGATCGAAAGTTACTGATTCTCCTACTGCTGGAATAATTTCTGAATTATTCATCACAAAAGCTGGGTCATCTCGCCACTTACTAGAAAAGGTAGCAGCTATATCAGCAAAGAATTGATGATAACCAACTTGACTATCACGTAAAAATGTGATAGTTAGGCGCAAAAATTCATCAGCTTGTTCTAATTGTAAATCCTCAAATCCCAATTTTTTCAACATTAAAGCCCGATATTCAGCTTGATAATATTCAGCAAATTTAGATAAAGCAATATCCAAATCACCTTGATGAATTATCGCCTTTAAGGGTTCTTGCAAAAGTTCTAAATTCAGTTTACAAATTCCTGGCTGTTGACTGTAACAATAACGTCTATAATAATCGAAATATGCCGCCGTAAATTGCAGATCGTAGGTAGGAATAAAAGCATAGGGTCCATAGTCAAAACTTTCACCAGTAATTGACATATTATCAGTATTCAAAACTGCATGACAAAAACCTGCTGCCATCCATTGGGCTACTAATTCAGCGACACGCTGGACTAATTCAGCATAAAATAAACCATATTTATCATTTTCTGCCTGTAAATGAGGGTAATACTGTTCAATGACATGATCTAACAGCTTTTGAGTTAAATCAGGTCTTTTCAAATAGTTTAATCGTTCAAAAGTACCAAAACGGATATGAGATTTACTCATGCGAATCATCACAGATGAACGAGTCGGAGAAGGTTCATCACCGCGCCATAGACCTAAACCTGTTTCAATCATACTCAAACAGCGAGAGGTGCGAACACCTAAACGATGAAGTGCTTCAGCAGCAAGAACTTCCCGCACTCCTCCTTTAAGTGTTAACATTCCGTCACCACCACGGGAGTAGGGGGTTCTTCCTGAACCTTTGGTACCAAAATCGTATAATTCCCCATCAATACCCCGCACCTGTCCATAAAGAAAGCCTCTACCGTCACCCAATTGTGGGTTATATTGTCCAAATTGATAACCGTGATAACGTAGTGCTAGGAAGGGTTCTTTTTGTTCAAATTTACCAAAGGCGCTGATAAAATGTTCATCGTTGACTGCTTGCGGGTCAAGTCCTAAACGTGGTAATAGTGCATTATTACGCCAACGTAAAATATGCTGGGGAAACTCTTCGGCCACGACTTTATCATAGTAGTCTTCACCTAAAGATTCTAGAGCTGGTTCATAATTGAGGCTAAGTAATGGATTACTAGGATGGGTATGATTGAGGGTTTCATCAAGAGTCATTATAATTACGATTAATTGATATTTCTTTAATAATAGACAAAAAGCCAATGGATGAGAGGTGATAGTTGAGAGTTAGTATAATCCTGCTAGAACAAATTCTGACGTAGAATGTAGAATACCCTTACGTTTACGCCGGGGAGTGTCAATTACTGGATAAAAATAAAACATGATATCAGGGGAAATTAAAAGTCAAGTTGATAAGGTTTGGGATACTTTTTGGACTGGTGGTATTTCCAACCCCCTAGAAGTAATAGAACAAATTACTTACCTGTTATTTTTGCGTCGTCTCGATGACCTGCATACCTTAGCAGAAAACAAAGCTACCAAACTCAAAAAGCCCATGGAAGGGCGTATTTTCCCGGAGGGGGATTATGTATTAGAAAAATCCGAGTCGGGAGAACCTCTAAAAAAACGCCCCTATAATGACCTGCGTTGGTCGCGGTTTCAGCATTTTTCACCTCCGGAAATGTATGCAGTCGTGAATGAATTTGTGTTCCCGTTTCTGCGTACTTTAGGTGGTGATGACTCGACCTATACCCACCATAATAAAGATGCTCGTTTTACCATTCCCACCCCAGCGCTACTGGCTAAAGTGGTAGACTTAATCGCTAATATCCCGATGGATGACAGGGACACCAAGGGCGACCTGTATGAATATATGTTAAGTAAAATTGCCTCTGCTGGACAAAATGGGCAATTTAGGACACCGCGCCATATTATTGGACTAATGGTGGAACTGACAGCACCTAAACCAGAGGATGTAATTTGTGACCCTGCGAGTGGAACCTGTGGCTTTTTGGTGACTGCTAATGAATACCTCCGCCAACATCACCGTCAGGTGTTAACAGATGTAAAGCTGAAAGCACATTTTCACCGACAGATGTTTCACGGGTTTGATTTTGATAATGTCATGCTGCGAATTGGCAGTATGAATATGCTCCTGCATGGTGTAGAAAATCCTGATATTAGATATAAAGATTCCTTAGCACAGGAACACGCAGATGATGAAGAAATTTATACTCTAGTATTAGCTAATCCTCCCTTTGCCGGCTCTTTAGACTATGAAAACACAGCTAAGGATTTATTAGAAATAGTTAAAACGAAGAAAACAGAGTTATTATTTTTAGCTTTATTTTTAAGATTGCTCAAACCAGGGGGTAGGGCGGCGGTAATTGTTCCCGATGGTGTGCTATTTGGGTCTTCTAAAGCACATAAGGAGCTTCGGAAAATACTGGTAGAGGAACAAAAGTTAGATGGGGTCATATCCCTACCTGGGGGTGTGTTTAAGCCCTATGCGGGAGTTTCTACGGCGATTTTACTCTTTACTAAAACCAATTCGGGAGGAACTGATTTTGTTTGGTTCTATGATGTTAATGCCGATGGATTGAGTTTAGACGATAAAAGAACACCTTTGTTAACTGAGGATAAACTCGGTTCTGTGCCGGCTGTGCAGTTAACCCCGGAGGAACATAGTAAAAATAATTTACCTGATGTTTTAGCACGGTGGCAGCTACGTAATACTACGGAACGAAAAAGCCCTCGCACTGCTCAAAGTTTCTGTGTCCCCTGGGCAGATATTGCGGCTCAAGGCTATGATTTAAGTCTTAATCGTTACAAGGAAGTAGTACACGAGGAAGTAGACCATTTACCACCCCAGAAAATTTTGGCTAATTTAGCTAAATTAGAGTTAGAAATTCAGCAGGGGATGGAAAAATTAGCGGGGTTGTTAAAATAGTTAATAACCTAACCCCCTTACCCCCTTCCCTTGTAGGGAAGGGGGAATGAATTTATCTTTACTAACCCAAGTTGCTAGTTATAACTATAAGCCTTCTAGATCCCCCTAAATCCCCCTTGAAAAGGGGGACTTTGATTAATTTCCCCCCTTTCTAAGGGGGGATCTAATCGAGAAATTGATTAATTTCCCCCCTTTCTAAGGGGGGATCTAATCGAGAAATTGATTAATTTCTGTTCCCTCTCCTCTTAGGAGAGGGTTAGGGAGAGGTAAGAGGTTTTAAATTTTATAGGAGTAATGTTCATGGTAGCTACAACTGCTAAAAAGATGACTTTTGAGGAATTTCTTAATTATGACGATGGGACGGATTATTTCTATGAGTTGGAAAATGGGGAATTAATTGTTATGCCTTCTGAAAGTGAACTAAATCAAAGAATAGCAATATTTTTATTAATCTATTTTTCGCAATTAGGTATTCCCTATTATCGGTTAAGAATGAAAACAGAAATAGCTGTAAATAGTCGCATGGTGGGGGTGCGTGTTCCTGATTTGGTGGTATTTTCTGAAGAGTTGGCACAGGTGATGCAAGATGCTACACGCTCTTTAATTTTAATGGATATGCCGCCCCCTTTGTTAGTGGTTGAGGTGGTTAGTCCTAATCAAGAAAAGCGAGATTATCGTTACAAGCGTTCTGAGTATGCAGCGCGGGGTATTAATGAATATTGGATTGTTGATCCGGTATTACAAAAGGTGACTGTTTTGGAGTGGGTGGAAGGTTTGTATGAGGAGCAGGTTTTTACAGGTGATGAGGTGATTTGTTCCCCTTTGTTTTCTGAGGTGAAGTTAACTGTAAATGAGATTTTAAAAGGATGAAATATTTAGGATTTGAACGCAGATGAACGCAGATAAACGCAGATAGATTAAATATTTTAGTTGAGGTTATTTATTTGGAGAAAATGCAGGAATGAAAACATTATTTTTGCCAATAGGTGTTTTCTGTAAAACAGGTAGTGGAACAACTCCATCACGAAATAAATATGAACGCTATTTTAATGGCAGTATTCCTTGGGTAAAATCTGGTGAGCTACGCGAATCAATTATTACTGAAACTGAAGAAAAGGTAACTGAAGAGGCATTAGCAGAAACATCTTTAAAACTTGCACCAAAAGGATCTGTTCTTGTAGCAATGTATGGAGCTAATGTTGGTCGAGTTGGAATATTAGGTATTAATGCGACAACAAATCAAGCTGTTTGCTATCTTGTTCCAGAAAAAGATAAAGCTGATTCGAGATATCTTTTTCATGCCTTACAGCAAAAGCTCCCTGAGTTTATATCAAGGAGTGTTGGTGGAGCGCAACCCAACATTAGCCAACAAATAATTCGTGAAACAAAAATACCCCTACCACCATTAGAAGAACAGAAAAGAATAGCGGAGATATTAGATCAAGCGGAGGAGTTGAGGAGAAAAAGAAGGGAAGCGATCGCACAACTCGACACCCTCACTCAATCCATCTTTTTAGAAATGTTCGGAGATCCTGTTAAGAATCCTAAGAATATAAAAACTCTACCTTTGGCTAAAGTCTGTAAAAGAATTACCGATGGAACTCATCAACCTCCAAAATGGAGTACGTCAGGTTATCCATTCCTATTTGTTAGTAATATTGTTTCAGGTGAAATAAACTTTGATACTGTCAAATTTATCTCTAGTGAAACTCACGAAGAATTAACACGGAGATGTCCAATTGAATTTAGTGATGTTCTATATTCCACAGTTGGATCATACGGTGTTCCTGTAATAGTCAAAACTCAAAGAAAATTCGCTTTTCAGCGTCATATTGCACACATTAAGCCTGACTTAAATCTCATAGATTCCCAATTTCTTTGTGCAATGCTCGCTTCACCAGCTTTAAAACGTCAAGCAGATCGTTCTGCTCGTGGAATTGCACAGAAAACAGTCAATCTTGAAGAAATCAGGAAATTTATAATTATTCTTCCCCCCCTATCCCTTCAAAAAGAATTTGCTCAAAGAGTCGAAGCAGTAGAAGAACTAAAAAAATCACACCGCGCCTCATTATCAGAACTAGATGCCCTCTTTGCATCCCTCCAACATCGTGCATTTAGAGGAGAATTGTAACGCTAGATAATGCTGATAATTTCCAGCCCATTCCACAAAAACCTCATCATCAGAAGTTTCTCCCTGACTATATTTAGCAAAAAAATCCTCTGAACTCATTTGGTACTTAATTTCATAAACATTTAACTGCTTAGTAAGGGCAATTAACGCATCTAGTGGAGATGTATATTCAATAACTTGTTTACGCATTTATTTACCGTTTTTAGTTGCTGGCTTAATAAACATTGTATTTTATATATAGCTGAACATCCCGTAAAATGAGATAATTAATTTATTAGCTAGATAGGAAAAATTAAATGAGTCGTCCATCATTAATAGATCCCAATCGCTCATATACTTTTAGCAATTACTTTGAACTAGGTTTTGCAGTTGATGATTTAGTAGGAGAATTTGGTTATTCATTCGAGCGTAAATTTTTGGAATTACCACAATATTCAGGATCATTAGACAGACTTAGCGAACTAAAACAACGAATTGAAGAAGTATTACCCTTCGTAGATTTAGAAAACGAAGCCACCCGCAGAGAAATTTTAATCGCGCCCATAGTTACTGAATTAATCCATTATTCCCATGCTAAATTACGAATAGAGTATAATATTAAAGTTGATAACAAACTCCAAGGTAACTTAGACTATTATCTCCGAACAACCACAAATTTACTTGTAATAGAAGCCAAGCAAGCAGATATGAATAGAGGATTTATACAACTAGCAACCGAGATGATAGCTCTTGATAAATGGACCGATTCCACACAACCGGAAATATTAGGAGCAGTAACAACTGGTAATGTTTGGCAATTTGGGATATTAAACAGACAAAAACAAAATATTCAACAAGCAATTAACCTTTATCGAGTCACTGAAGAATTAGAAATTGTAGTCAGAACCTTGTTAGCTGCACTGATGAATTAACCATTGGCACTTTCTAAGGATTGCTCAGAAGAGATCGCTGTATCAATCTGCTCCTTATTGACTACATAAAAACTCAAAGCCTCTCTGACTTGTGCCTCATTTAACTGATACTCATCAGCAATTTGACTGAGACTCATTCCCCATTTTTGGGAAGCTATCACCACAGTCTGGACTCTAATTCCTGTACCTTTAATGATGGGTACAAGTTGCCCATTTGCGCCCTGACGATAAGCAATCTGTGAAAAAGATGCTTTCAGGGTACTGACTTTTTCTGTTACAGCCCACAGAATAAATTGATCAAGCGAAATTCCCTGAATTTGAACTAATTGCTCAATTTCATGCTTCAACTGTTCAGGTAAATTTAGGGTATATGCTGTCATTTGCCGTATTTATTTGCTGGCCTTAGAAACATCATAAGAAATATTATATTCTAAATGTAGCTCAACATCCCATGAAATTCTAGCTTGAAATCAACATATTTACTGAATATAATGAGTATAATCTATTGAAACTAACAACAGCTTATTAACTAAATGAGCCAGTTTACCTTTCTTAAACCCGAATTTCCCACCATTTACGAATCTGCTCACAAAGCCTTTAAAACAGCCTACCGTGACCCCCGGACAGCCTGTTTTTATAGCCGTCGCGCCTTAGAATTAACAGTAAACTGGCTCTATAAATACGACAATACATTAAACTTACCCTATCAAGATAACATTAGCACCCTCATCCATGAACCGACCTTTAAACAATTAGTCGGTCTGGCCATATTTAACAAAGCCAAACTCATCATTAAAATTGGTAATAATGCCGTTCATGATGAAAAAACAATACCCGTTAATGATAGCCTCACCGCAGTTAAAGAATTTTTTCATATAGCATATTGGTTAACCCGTACCTACGGACGCACCAGCAAACCAGAACCAGGCTTAACCTTTGATATTAACGCCATACCGCAAGTTACCAAAACTCCCACAACCGCAGCGAGTGAGAAAAACAAAACAAAAGAACTGCAAAAATTAGAAACAGAATTAAAAGAAAAAGATAAAAAACTCTCACAATTACTAACAAATAAAAACGCCCTAGATGAAACTATAAAACAACTCAGATCCGAATTAGCAGCAATCAAAAAAGAAAATACTAGCCAACCAGATACACACGACTATTCAGAACAACAAACCCGTGATTTATTCATAGATTTATTATTAAAAGAAGCCGGATGGAAACTAGTTTCAACTTCGCTCAGTGAGAGTTCCCGCTGGTTTCGACTTCCCTCAACCACCGAACCATCCCAAGACCCTCCCCTAAGCGAAAACCGTTCCCTGAGCGAAGTCGAAGGGAACAAAGGCGGTACAATTTCCTGTGAATATCCAGTCGCAGGAATGCCCAACAAATCCGGTGATGGATTTGTAGATTATGTATTATGGGGAGATGATGGAAAACCCCTAGCAGTAGTCGAAGCCAAACGTACCCGCAAAGACCCCCGCAACGGTCAACAACAGGCTAAACTCTATGCAGACTGCTTAGAAAAACAATTTAACCAACGTCCCCTAATTTTCTACACCAACGGTTATGAACATTGGTTATGGGATGACACCAACTACCCACCGCGACAAGTCCAAGGGTTCTACAAAAAAGCCGAATTAGAATTAATCATCCAACGCCGCAGCATCCGCAAAACCTTAGCCCAAGCAGATATTAAACCCAGTATAGCAGAACGCTATTACCAAACCCGTGCTATTCGCCGCGTTACAGAAGCCATAGAAAGCGATAAAGAACGCAAAACCCTGTTAATTATGGCCACAGGTGCAGGAAAGACCAGAACTGCGATCGCCCTAGTAGAAATACTGATGCGTTGTAACTGGGTAAAACGCGCCCTATTTTTAGCTGACCGCGTGGCCTTAGTTGAGCAAACCATCAAAGTATTAAAAAAACACCTCCCAGAAGCATCTCCAGTCAACCTCGTTACAGAAAAAGATGGAGAAGGGAGAGTATTCGCTTGTACCTATCAGACCATGATGGGATTAATTGATGATACCAAAGAATCAGAAAAACGGTTTAGTGTGGCACATTTTGACATAATTATAGTTGATGAAGCCCATCGTTCTGTGTTCAAAAAATATCGCCACATCTTCAATTATTTTGATGCTTTACTATTAGGATTAACCGCCACCCCTAAAGATGAAATAGACCGCAACACTTACGGATTATTTGATTTAGAAAGTGGTGTACCTACAGATGCCTATAGCTTAGAAGATGCGGTCAAAGATGGCTTTTTAGTCCCACCTCAAGCCGTATCAGTTCCCCTCAAATTCCAACGTCAAGGAATTAATTATAGTCAACTTTCAGAAACAGAAAGAGAAGAATGGGATGCCATAGAATGGGATGATGAAGGTAACATCCCTGACTCCATAGAAGCAGCAGCAGTCAATCAATGGTTATTTAATCAAGATACAGTAGATAAAGTTTTAGAGCATCTAATGACCAGGGGTTTAAAAGTTGCCGGCGGTGATATTTTAGGTAAAACAATTATCTTTGCTAAAAATCAAGCTCACGCTAACTTTATCGCTGACAGATTTAATATTAACTATCCCCAATTTAAAGGTGAATTTGCTCGCGTCATTACCTTTAATACTAAATATGCTCAAAGTATTATAGAGGACTTTTCTAAAAAAGATAAAATGCCCCATATCGCTATTTCTGTAGATATGTTAGATACAGGAATAGATGTACCAGAAGTGGTAAATTTAGTCATTTTTAAATTGGTGCGTTCTAAAACCAAATTCTGGCAAATGTTAGGAAGGGGAACTCGTCGCTGTGCTGACTTATTTGGTATAGGAGAGGATAAACAATTTTTCTATGTATTTGACTACTGCCAAAATTTAGAATTTTTCCAACACAACCCAGAAACCACCGATGCACCGATAGGTAAATCTTTAAGTAAACAGTTATTTACTAAACGCTTGGAATTAATAGCAGAATTAGATAATATTTCACCCCAACCCCGTTCCCGTTCGGTGAGCGAAGTCGAACCGAGCGAAGTCGAACCGAGCGAAGTCGAAGAACCAAAAACAAATACAGAACTGCGTCATCAAATAGCCAATTTACTATATACGGAAGTTGCAGCAATGAATACAGAAAACTTTATAGTTCGCACAAAACGCCAATTTGTAGAAAAATATGCTAACTCAGAATCATGGCAATCATTAGGCCAGGAAGATATTATTACCTTAAATCAAGAAATCGCCGGTTTACCTTCTCAAATACCCGCAGAAGCAGAAGAAACCAAACGCTTTGATATATTAATCTTAAAATTACAACTAGCAATAGTCAAATCTCAACCTAACTTAAAACCCAATCTAAAACAATTACAAACACAGGTTAAATCAATAGCTGGGTTATTAGAAGAAAAACCAGATATTCCTTTAATTCAAGCACAATTACCACTAATTCAAGATATTCAAAACGACCTATGGTGGCAAGATGTCACATTACCCATGTTAGAAACACTCCGTAAACGTCTACGGGGTTTAGTACATCTCATTGAAAAACAAAAACGTCAACCCATTTACACTAATTTTGAGGATGAAATGGGTGAAGAAATTATAGTAGAATTACCTCATTTTACCTCAACAGATCAATTCTATAAATTCCGCTCTAAAGTCAGAGCCTTTTTAAGAGCGCGTCAAGATAATATAGTTATTTTCAAACTTAGAACTAATAAACAGTTAACTGCATCAGATTTATCTGAGTTAGAAAGAATATTAGCAGAAAGTGGTATAGGAGAAACGGAAGATATTAACCGCGCTAAGGAAGAATCCCAAGGATTAGGTTTATTTGTGCGTTCCCTAGTAGGATTAGATAGGGAAGTCGCTAAACAAGAACTAGCTGGTTTTCTAGTTGATAAAAACCTTAATGCTAATCAAATAGAATTTATAGATATGATTATCAACTACCTCACAGAACATGGTGTCATGGATGCGGCATTACTCTATGAATCACCATTTACTGATATTACACCCCAAGGACCAGATGGGTTATTTACCTCTGCTCAAGTTGATGAATTAATTGCCTGTTTAGAGGAAGTTTATCAGAAAGCGATCGCCTAAATCAATATCTAAACATTGTAGTGGTTTCACTGCTAAACCCCTGAAAAAAATCGAGGTATGTTACAAAATGTAAACAAATCCAACGATAAATTTCAACGCCTACCTACTTAATCATTCGGTCGCCAGTGGGGATTTGTCAAGCTGGTGAGAATATGATCCTCCCATTTACCATTAATCATTAAATAATCTGTAGCATATCCTTCGACCACAAAACCGAGTCTTTTAAGAACTTTAGCACTACGCCGATTATGGGGCATATAATTAGCCATGATGCGGTGCAAATTTAATTCTTGAAAAATATACTGAGTGGAAATAGATAAGGCTTCTGTCATGTAACCATGACTTTGGGATGATTCGGCTAAACTATATCCTAGTTGACAAAATTGGGCAGCATCATAAACAAAGTTGTTAAAATTAGCAGTACCGATCACTTTTCTAGGCTGGTGTTGTAAATAAATAAAAAGTTTTAATGAATAGTTATTGACAAATTCCCAAAAACTGATTTCTACTTGATATCGCCAATATTCTGGGGTAAAAAAATTCTTGTCCCATTTAGGATAAAATGGTGTAAGGTACTCTTTATTTTCTGTAAAATATGCGAGTATGTAGGGAATATCTTCCATGACTGCCATTCTTAATAATAGGCGATCGCTTCTAAGAATTGGTGGTTCTGCACTCATATACTCAAATGTGAATATTTTAAGAACGGCTATACTAATTAGAAATTAGACCACAATACTACAAAAAGGGTAATTACGGTGGGAATACGTTACAATTGGCAACCGACGGAGATATTAACAATATATAATACTCCATTTCTAGATCTAATTTATCAAGCCGCTACTGTGCATCGTCAATATCATCAACCGCAACAGATACAAGTTTGTAAGCTTATCTCTATTAAAACTGGTGGATGTCCAGAAGATTGTGGTTATTGCGCTCAATCTTCTCGCTACAAAACAGAGGTAAAACCTGAAGCACTTTTAGAAAAAGAAACAGTGATTAATATTGCTAAAACAGCAAAAGAAAGCGGTGTTAGTCGGGTTTGTATGGGTGCTGCTTGGCGGGAAGTGCGGGATAATTCCCAATTTGAGGAAGTTCTGGATATGGTCAAGGATGTAACCAGTATGGGTTTAGAAGTATGCTGTACCTTGGGAATGTTGACAGAAGACCAAGCCAAGCGGTTAGAAGATGCGGGATTATACGCTTATAACCATAATCTTGACACATCAAAAGAATATTACAGCACTGTGATTACTACTCGAACTTATAGCGATCGCCTCCATACCATTGCCAATATTCGCCAAACTAATGTTACCGTATGTTCTGGCGGTATTCTCGGTTTAGGGGAAAATGTTTCAGATCGGGTAGGAATGTTACATACTCTATCAAATTTACAACCTCACCCCGAATCTGTACCCATCAATATTCTGTCCCAAGTTCCCGGTACACCTTTAGAAAATCAACCAGATGTGCCAATTTGGGATGTAGTGCGGATGATTGCCACTGCTAGAATTATTATGCCTAAATCTGACGTGCGTTTGAGTGCAGGTAGGGCGAGACTTTCCTCAGTAGAACAAGCTTTATGCTTCATGGCCGGTGCAAATTCCATCTTCTCCAGCGATGATCATAAAATGTTGACTGTAACCACTCCCTGTCCTGACTATGACGCAGATAAAGAAATGTTGAATTTATTGGGTTTGGAAATGCGTCCACCGTTTCAAAAGCAGGAAAAAATAGCACCTTCGGCGATGATATAACAAAGGTAGGTTGGGTACAAAGAAAGCGCGACCCAACAAAAGATATTAATAATGTTGGGTTTCCTTGTGTCAACCCAACCTACTTTTTGCGGTTCACCAGTATATAATATTGCTTTTTGGATTTCCGATCAAACTACTTTTGGCAAGCAAAAACAACAGTTAACTGGTCACTGTTTATTATTCATCTATTTGCCAAGGGTCTTTAGTAAAATCTTCATCTAAGACTTTTTTAGGACGAACCAAAACAATCATTTTCCCTAAAAGGGGAATATTTGGTGAGGTTTCAAACCATTGAAAGTCAATGCTTTCTCCATTATCAAAGGCGAAATAGTTGGCAATATCCCATTCTCTTTGAGCCCGATCTATGATGATCAAGGTTGGTTCAATTTTATTTTGATGGGGAGTGGGGAAAATATCGCTATTACCAACAATGACCACAGGATCTTCGGCATTTAGTAATACTTTCCATCCCGGCAAAGATACCCAAGCTTGTTCTCCGGCAAATTTAACAATCCGAAATGGTGGAATTTCCGTAATCAAGGGTACTGCTTTTAATGCCTGTGCTGGTAGAGGTAATTCACCGACTACTGGTAAAATTCGGGGCAAATCTTCATCGCTTTCTAGGCGATAAAATGGCAGAATGGGCGCGGAAATTTTAGGGGTGACGCTAAAATCCAGCAACAGTTGTTCTAGTTGTTTTCTAGCTGTTTCTGAGTGGACGAAGCGTAAACCTTTGGCTATTAAGCGCGATCGCTCCGATAAGTCAGATTTCTGTTTAGCAAATTTCCAGGATTGATAGGCGATCGCATCTCCGGGATGTTTACTAAAACCTTCCGGTAAACTGGGCAACCATGAATAATCTTTAACTGCTTTGGCAATATCCCTAACTACATCTGCATCTAGCTTATATTGATAGGTTAAATCGGCAGTGGTAGCACGGTCTTCTTGAGTTAGTCCGCGTAATTCATATAACACATCACTGCTTTTGATTCCGTAATATGCCAAGGTTTCGGGTGATGAGCCACATTTTTCCATGGAACTGTAAACCTGAGACCCAACAATCACCTGGTTTTGTTGAATGGGTTCAAATCCCGTCGCTTCAAAGATATCTTGGGGATTGTAACCATTTTTTTGCAAGTAGGCGATCGCTTGCCCCCATTCTACCCAGTTCCCTTGTTTTTGTCTGAGCTTAACTAATAATTCCTCGGCTGCATCCTGTTGAGGAATTTCAGCAGTGGGTTGTATTTCATTCATAATTGTTGACGATTAATTGTTCTGATCCAAAAAAAGCTGACTAATGTTAACAAAAATTGATTTTTTCTTTTTGTTTCAAACCCTAGAAGTGTGGGTACTATCTAGTCCACAAGCTAATACGGTTAATCATAGTTTGATTGATGTGCCACCTACAGGAATTGATTTACCACTATTATCAATGGTAAAACTATCAAACTATCACATTTAAACAGTCTTAGAGACAATGACAGTGATGATTTTTTCTCTCCACAACTTGAGCAAGTCTTACTACTGGGATAAAATCTATCTACGATTGCCCAGATTCCTTACCCATTCATAATGACTAACGAAGTTCGTACCATATTTAACCGCATTGCACCAGTATATGACCAGCTTAACGATCAATTAAGTTTAGGACTGCACCGAGTATGGAAAGAAATGACCGTGAAATGGAGTGCAGCTAAACCCGGTGATATAGGATTAGATTTGTGTTGTGGTACCGGTGATTTAACTTTTCGATTAGCACGTCATCTAGGGATGACAGGCCGGGTCTATGGAGTTGATTTTTCTGTCAACTTACTCAATACTGCTCAACAACGTCACCAAAATTACTATCCCCAACGGCCTATTACTTGGTTAGAAGCAGATGTTTTAAATTTACCTTTTGATCATAATTATTTTGATACTGCTACCATGGGCTATGGTTTGAGAAATGTTAAGGATATCCCTCGTAGTTTGCAAGAAATACACCGTGTTCTCAAACCAGGTGCCAAAGCTGCAATTTTGGACTTTCATCGTCCCGCTAATGAAGGTTTACGATCTGTGCAACAGTGGTATTTAGATAATTGTGTCGTTCCCATGGCCGATAACCTGGGTTTAAAAGAAGAATATGCTTATATTAGTCCCAGTTTAGATCGCTTCCCCATCGCTCAGGAGCAAATAAACTTAGCTTTGGAAGCTGGTTTTTTTCATGCCACACATTACCCCATAGCTAACGGTATGATGGGAGTGTTAGTAGTAATCAGGTAATTGGTAATTCGTAATTGGCGATTGAAAAATCTATTACCCATTACCTATTACCCATGACCTATTATCCATTACCTAATACAAAAGCCTGTGGATTTGTCGCAAGTTCTGTTATACGTATCACCGCCAATTCTCGGTGGTTTAATTGGCTATTACACTAACGATATAGCCATAAAAATGTTATTTCGTCCCTACAAAGCTGTTTATATTTTCGGACGAAAAGTACCCTTTACCCCAGGGTTAATTCCTAGTAATCAGGAACGATTAGGACAAAATATTGCCAATGCAATTATGAAATCACTACTCACGCCAGAAGAATTACAAAATCTGGCGCGTAAACTTCTGCAACCTGAACGATTACAAGGAGGAATTTTATGGTTATTACGTTTAGTAATTGATCAGATTAAAGGGGATAAAAACTCCCGTAGCACTAAGGTCTTAGCGGGTATTTTACGCGATTTATTAGGTGAATCCCTGCCCCGATTTTTGAAAGTTCTAGCCCGTCAGGAAACATTTCTAGAAACACAAATTAACCAAATATTCGATAGGGTCTTATTAGAGTTTAAACTTAGTGGAGAACAGTCTATTAGATTAGCTGATTGGTTAATTGAAGTAGTTTTACCACCAGATACATTACGACAAATTATAGTTGATTTTTTAACAGATCGGACAATTCAAACTATTGATGAAAGTTTTCGAGAAAAAACCAGTGGAACATATTGGGTAGTGGCCAATTTATTCGGATTAAAAAATACTCTCACTCGGTTACGAACATTTTGCTTAGATGAGAAGGAAGCAACTAATAAACGATTGGCAGAATTAATTAAAGATTTAAAAATGCGCGATCGCATTAAAGAATTATTAGAAAATCTATCTTTACAAAATCTCCCCGTGGGCACGGTGCGTCAACTGCGAACAACAATTAGAGATAGTGTCCGTCAATATTTACAAAATAGTGGCAGCGATTTACTCAAAGAATTGACCCAATCGGCCGACTGGGAAAGAATTTCCATTGTCTTATTAAATCGTTTAAGCAGTTCTCCCGTAGTCAATACTTCTTTAGAAGTTGTGGCGCGGGATTTGGCATTAATTTTAGAAAAATATCTAACTCAAGATTTAGAAGCAATTGTAGCCCAAGCAATTCCCATTTTATCCATAGATCAGGTGATTGTCGAACGAGTCAAAGCTACATCACCAGCAGAATTGGAAGATGCAATTGAGGGAATTGTCAGAAATGAACTACAAGCGATCGTGAGTTTAGGTGGTATTTTGGGTTTTTTTGTGGGTTTGTTCCAAGTAGGATTTTTATTTTTTACCCAATATATAGCAATCCTAAATCATGCATGAGAAAACACCGTAATCATGAAGTTTAGGAAAGTCAAATATTTGACAATAAATTGATAGCTCAGATAACTCTTTGATCACAGTAAACGAGTGACAGAAAAAATAAAACTCTCGAATAAGCTGTTGTGCATTTAATTTGTATAAGTGGAACAGGCATCTTGCCTGTTAAACAGGAGTTCAGAATATTAGGATTATACAATTTAGCTGTGTAACAGCTTAAATCGTTTTGCTTGTAGCCAAATATCTTCTACAGGATTCTGTTGTCGTGCATTTGGGGCAAATCTCAAGCAAGTAATCCACTATTGTTCTTTTTCCAAGTCATGATTTAATGAATCTAGATAATCTTGAATTTCTTGTGAACGGTGATAACTTGCGCCATCCCAAATTATTATTTACGTGAAAATTTCAACAAAATTAGAATATAGCTCAAATTATATTAAAAACTCAACTAAATTATTGTGTATTTTTCGGAAATACTTCTAACCTAATTACGTAATATGTCTTTCCCAATCGGGTAATTAAGTTGGCAGAAAATGAGAATGAATTAACTAATCATTTCTCGATATTCTATTAACAAGCGAGGGGGAAAGCGGCAAACAAGCAGCAAACAAACCCAAGCAATAACACAAAATCAAGGAGAATTTAGTCATGTCTCATTTATTTACCGCAGTATCTTCTGAACAACAAGAAATCGTAGCTGGTGGTGGTGATAAAGTTTTTATCCTTGCTGGTAACAATGTAGACTTAACAGTAACCGGAGACAAAAATGATGTCAAGATTAAACAGAAAAATATTATCAAGCGTGTTAGAGCTTAAATATCATGCCTGAAAAAAGGTTTTCAAATCTCTCCTCTTCTTCGTGAGAAAAGATGAGCTAGATTTTGAATTTACAACCTTTGTTTGATTACCTAAAATAAGTCAGATATCAGTTAGATATAAGATACTTGAGGAGATAAGCTTAATATCCTCTTCGTTTTTCTTCTACTGATATCTGACTACCTAAAATTAAAATAAGGAAAGGCAGGTTTTAAAATGTCTAGTCTGTTATTCACAGAATTATCCATAGCACAACAAGAAACTATAGTTGGTGGTGTTAAATCGGTCAATATCAATCCCACTATCAATATCAATACTAATATTGCAGTTGTAGTTACGATTGGTAAAGGTAATCAGATAAACATCGGTCAAGGAATCAAAAACTAACGATAGACTGTTTTTGGAAATGATTAACAAAAAATTATAAATTTAGCTAATTCTTAATGAATAAGAATAGGTTAGATTTGTAATTTATAATTTTTGTTTAATTACTTAAAATAAGTTAGATATAACATATATATCGGGTGAATGTTGAGGTAAGCATAATATCCTCTCCATTCATCTTTTGCCAATAGCTAAATATTTAAAAATAATTAAACGTAGTGATACGAATTTTATATGAGGTTGCGCCAAATAAATATTTATTTAAAACTTATTCTTGTTTGTTAATCGAACCAGATATTATATACCTTTATACTCAAAAATAATATCAATCAAGTATTTATGAACCAAAATATTAGTCCTATAGACGTGGACAGGGTAGTTAGGATATCAATTGATCATGAAACTGATTCTTGTAGAGACGTTCCGCCGGAACGTCTCTACTATAGTTTATGTCCTAACCGCCTTGGCAGTTGCAATAAAAAACTAAATTGCTATGTATTTTTCGGAAATACTTCTAACCTAATTATGCAATATATCTTTCCCAATTTGGTAATTAAGTTTGCCGAAAATGAGAATGAATTATCTAGTAACTTCTCGATATTCTATTAACAAGCGAGGGGTTAAGCGGCAAACAAGCAGTAAACAACTCAGCGAGAATACAAATCAAGGAGAATTCAGTCATGTCTTATTTATTTACTGCAGTATCTGCTGAACAACAAGAAATGGTAGTTGGTGGTGGTAATCGTCGTCGTTTTATTCCTAGTCCTCGTCCTAGTTTTCCTCCTCTCACCATTATTACTACTACTACCACTAACACAGTTAACCAGAACAACGTGATTGCAGGTGTAGGTTTAGAGAAACTCTATGGTAGCGTTACACAAGGCAATAATAGCTATATTTTGAATTCCGGTGTGATTAGTAAATAAGAGCAAGAAACAGCTTATAGAATTTTAATTCTCTCTGTTTCTACTAGTTACTAAAATAAGTCAACTATCAACTAGACAGAGAATAATAGAAAAGATAAATTCTCTATAATTCTGCTAATGATAGTTGACTTTTTGTCCAATTCTTACCATCAATACTTTAAAAAAATATGAACCTATTTGTATACTATTGTCAATAATTTATATTTTTCAGGGTGATTTATCCATGAAATACCAATTTATTAAACAACATAGCGAAGAAGATTGTGGAGCAGCTTGTTTAGCTGCAATTTCTAAATATTACGGTCAAACTTTTACCCTTAACCGTGTGCGGGAAGCTGTAGGAACAGGACAATTTGGCACGACTTTATTAGGTTTAAAACGAGGAGCAGAAATCCTCGGTTTTAAAGCCAATCCAGTCAAAACTTCCCCAGAAATATTAGATAAAATTAAAGAAGCGCCCTTACCAGCAATCATTCATTGGCAAGGTAATCATTGGGTTGTTTTATATGGTAAAAAAGGTAAAAAATTTCTCATTGCAGATCCTGCAATTGGAATGCGTTATCTTTCTCAAGAAGATATAAAAGAAGCTTGGACAGATTGGTTATTATTATTAGTAGAACCTGACCCGCTCCGGTTTTTTGCTCAAAAGCAGGATAAAATCGGTGGTTTTTGGCGTTTTTTCAACCGAGTTTGGATTTATCGCGCTATTTTATTCCAAGCTTTACCGCTCAATTTAGTATTAGGTATTCTCTCTTTAGCATCTCCTTTTCTGTTGCAAATTCTCACCGATGACGTATTAGTTAGAGGTGACACAAAATTATTAACTACAGTCGTAATTTCTGTAGTAGTTATGAATATTATTTCTCATAGTCTGTCATTTGTCCAGTCTAACTTAATTGCCCATTTTGCTCAAAGAATGCAATTAGGATTAGTTCTGGAATTTGGGCGGCAGATTCTGCGTTTACCATTAACTTATTACGAAACTCGTCGTAGTGGTGAAGTTGTTAGTCGTTTACAAGATATTGACCAAATTAATCAATTAATTGCTCAAGTCGTTGTGGGTTTACCCAGTCAATTGTTTATTGCGATCATCTCTTTAGGTTTCATGTTTTTCTATAGCTGGAAACTGACCTCAGTAGCTTTATTAGTTTCTGTGGTTATGACCACATCTACTATTATTTTCCAGCCCACATTACAACAAAAAACTAATGAACTGTTAGTTAAAGAAGCCGAAACACAAGGAGTTTTAGTTGAAACTTTTAAAGGTGCATTAACTCTCAAAACAACTGCATCAGGTAGACAATTTTGGGATGAATTACAAAATCGCTTTAATCGTCTAGCTAGGCTAACATTTCAGACCATGCAAATTGGTATTATTAATAATACCTTCTCTGGCTTTGTTTCTGGAATTGGTAGTGTAATTCTACTCTGGTTTGGTGGCTATTTAGTAATTAACCCGGCGGAAAATCTCACCATTGGGCAATTACTAGCTTTCAATTCCATGAATGGTAACTTTATTTCTTTAATTAGTACAGTTATTAATTTTGTTGATGAATTTACTCGTGCTAAAACTGCTACAAGACGGTTAACGGAAGTAATTGATTCTACCCCCGAAGAAAATGATGATGGTAAAAAACCTTTTGCTACAATTTCTGATCATGCCGATATTATTTGTACAAATTTAACCTTCCATTATCCTGGTCGTGTTGACTTATTAGATGATTTTTCTTTAATAATTCCTGGAGGTAAAAATACTGCTTTAATTGGTAAATCTGGCTGTGGTAAAAGTACCTTAGCTAAATTAATTTCGGGTTTATATCAACTACAATCTGGTAATATCAGGATTGGAGTCTATAATCTTCAAGACCTTTCCTTAGAATCCCTACGTCAACAGGTTGTACTTGTTCCCCAAGATGCCCATTTTTGGAATCGTTCTATTATCGAAAATTTCCGATTAGGATCACCTCATGCTACCTTTGAGGAAATTGTTACAGCTTGTCAAATTACTGGTGCTGATGAATTTATCAGCAAACTTCCCGAAACATATCAAACTATTTTAGGTGAATTTGGTGCTAATATTTCCGGTGGACAAAAGCAAAGATTAGCATTAGCTAGAGCTATTGTTATAGATCCAGCAATTCTGATCTTAGATGAATCTACCAGTGGATTAGATCCCGTTAGTGAGTCCCAAGTTTTAGACCAACTATTTGAGCATCGTCAAGGGAAAACAACGATTTTTATTACTCATAGACCAAAGGTAATTAATCGTGCTGATTGGATTGTTTTGATAGATCAAGGTAAGTTGAAATTAGAAGGTTCTCTAGAAGATTTCCGTAGTAAATCAGGAGATCATTTAGATTTTGTCACTCCTTAATATTTTCTGGTAAAAATATGCTTTACACTCATCAACAAGAATTTGATTCAGTCCTTGAACATGATTATTCACTTCCTCCTATCAGTCCTTGGACATCCTTAGCAGGTGTATTTCTGGTCGGTACTGTCATCACTACTATTTCTCTATCTTCATGAGTGAAATATAATGTCACAGTTAAAGCTGCTGCTATAATTCGTCCCATCGGGGAAACTCGTGTAGTGCAATCAAAGATAGAAGGAACTATTAAAAATGTTGTAGTTAAAGAAAATCAAACTGTAAAACAAGGAGAAGAAATTGCTGTCTTAGATACAGAACAATTGTTAATTAAAAAAAGTCAATTGGAAGAAAACATCAAACAAAACAAGTTACAAATTATTCAAATTTATGCCCAAAATCGCACTTTAAACCATCAAATTATGGCAGAAAAAAGAGCCATAGAAAGAATAATTAATGGTGCTCAACAAGATTTATTAAGAAATCAAAGAGAATACCAAGAGCGTACAATTAATACCCAAGGTGAGTTAAAAACAGCAGAGGTAAATATTCAAAAAGAATTAGTAGATTTACAAAAAGCCCAAGCTGATTTAGAATTTGCAAAAGTAGATCGTGATCGTTATGAACAGTTAGCAAAAGTGGGTGCAGTTGGCAATCGAGAATTTGAACAAAAAAAGCTAGTTGTTGAACAAACAAACTTAACTTTACAAGCTGCACAGAAAGCTGTTGATATTGCTAAAATAAAAGTTAAATCAAATCAAGCTGCTATTAATCCAACTACCGCAATGGTGAAGATGGCAGAAGAACGCATTGGCCAGGAAACTGCTCAAGGTGAAGTAAATATAGCTGCTTTAAATAAAGAAAGAGAAGGATTAATTCAGAGATTAGTGGAAATCCAAACCCAAATTAAACAATCACAAAAAGAACTACAACAAGTAGAAAATCAACGCAAGAATAGTATTATTGTTGCTCCTAGTAACGGCATTATTTTTAAACTTAATTTACGCAACTCTGGTCAATTTATCCGCGCTGGAGAATCTATTGCTGAAATTGTCCCTAATACCGCTTCTTTAGTTATTAAAGCCATGATTCCTGCTGGAGAAATCAAAAAAGTTGCCGTTGGTCAAAAAGTGGAATTACGGATTGATGCTTGTCCCTATCCTGATTATGGAACTGCTAAGGGCGTCGTCAAAACCATTGCTCCTGATGCCATAATCTCTCAAAATAAAGATACAAATATGCCAATTTCTTCTCCTATTAACTATTTTGAAGCTACTATTCAACCTGAAAATATTTCTTTTGGCAATAATAGTCGTAAATGTTTATTGCAAGCTGGGATGAATGCTACAGCCGAAATTATTTCTAGAGAAGAAACAGCATTACATTTTATGCTCAGAAAAGCTAGATTAATCACCGATTTATGAAGATTCACCAGTAGGGGTAATTGATGAATTACCTCTACTTTCGTTCTCTTTTACCTAAGTTCTGATTATATAGGATTCCTATTTTATTTTTGATAGCTTATGTGAACTAACAATACAAATTCTGTATGTAAAAAGCGTTTATAGATAGGGGTTTAGCACTGCTAAACCCCTACATACTTTAATTATTTATGTTGCTCCACTTATTTTTATATTTTGCATTTTTTCCATCAGATAATGGGAAAAATTACTTATATTATGTAATACCAATATCTATTCTGATTTTTTAGAAAATATCTTGATAATAAATTTAATTTATTAATATTGAGTAAATGATCCCACTCTTACAACAATCTTTTGTCAATCTGGCATTTAATTATTCAGTAGTGTTTATTACTAATTAACTCGGATAATACTGGCTACTATATTTAGTCAAAGTATTATTAAGCCTAAGCTTTTATTAAATAAAGTAATTATTATTGTTATAAATTAAATGAGTAATTACAGAGTTTTTGAAATAAGATTATAGAGTGAGGGGTAACACCCCCAACAGGTCATGCGCTATAAATAATGGAATGTAGAAAAAACTCATAATAGTAGTAGATAACTACAAAAGTTTATCAGATGTTTAGTGATTTAAGAAATTATTAGATATGCAACAAATTTTATCTGAAAAATCATCTTTAAAATTCATGCTTCTTGATGATCACGAATCAGTTTTAAACGGAACTATTGGCATTCTGAAAAAAAACTATCCTAGTGCTGAATTTAATACTGCAAAATGTGCTAGTGAAGCTTTTGATATAATTATTAATTACCAACCAGATTTGTTAATAATGGATCTTTCCATACCAGAAAAAACGGATATGGCATCACGAGTTGATACAGGTATTCAATTAATTAGGGTTTTAATGGATAATTATTCCCATCTCAATTTATTGGTTCAAAGTGCTCATCTCAAAACATTGGTGAGGATTCGACCTTATATTGATAATCATAAAGGAGGTTTTACCATTGCAGATAAAAGTCTACCCGCATCAGAAATGTTAACTAGAGTTGATTGGGCGTTACAGGGATTAACTCATACAAAAGATATTCAAGGTATCCAGTCTGGATTAGAGGTGAAGCTAGAGTGGTTAAAAGTCCTAAATTTAGCCTTTGAAGAAGGATTGCAAGATAAAGCAATTGCGGAAAATATGTGTATTTCTGAACGCATGGTGCGTCATTATTGGAGTAAGTTACAAGACGCTTTAAATATTTATCCAGAAGCAGGTAAAAATATTCGCATTCAAACAGAAATTAAAGCGAGATTTGTAGGATTAATTGATTAAATAAAGTCAGAAGTCAGATCTTTTATGGATAATAAACATAAGCAGCTTGACATCAAATTAGGATTAGAGGTTATCATTAGTATCCTCTGTATAATCTTAATTACTAATCTGTTATTAGCTTGGAGTTTATCAACTATTACTCTAGTGATAAATTTTCTGATTCTAATAGTTTTTTATCAATATAGTCAAACCATTAAATCTAGAGATGAAACTCGTAAAATCATGATGGAAACAACCTTAGAAACAATTCATAATGGTCCATTACAAAGTTTGGCTAAGGTTTTACGTCTGCTGAAAGGTCAAGATTTACCTAACCATAAACTACTGCCTTTAGTTGAACAAGAACTAGAAGAATTAAACCAAGAATTACGGGGAATGTATGATTTTTGGCTACAAGAAAATCTCAATCAAGATACTAGTCTTTACTTGGGTAATAATATAGTTATAGATTTGCAAAATCCTTTACATGAAATTCTCTATCAAGTTTATAACCATACCCTAGAACGAGATTTTCCTTGCTTTCAAACACTTAAATTAAAAATCCACAAATTTGAACCTATACAAGAAACTAGTTTAAGCATTGAACATAAACGGGGAATTTGCCGATTTTTAGAAGAAGCTTTATGTAATGTTGGTAAACACGCCATAGGAACTACCTGTTTACAAGTTAGTTATTCTATATCCGCAGATGAATATATGCTGAGTATTATAGATAATGGTTTAGGAATTTGTTCATCACTAGAAGGTCGGGGAACAAAACAACTTAAAAATTTAGCCCCACAAATTAAAGGTAAATTTAGACGAGTTTCCCTATATCCTCAAGGTACTTTGTGTGAATTATCCTGGCCTGTAACAACTGCTGTTTGGTGGTAACAAAAATAAATCAAATTCTGAGAAAGTTGATTACAGATCACCTTTTGCTCAATAATTGTGCCAAGATAAGCAATAAAGGAGTATACTGAGGAAAAGGAAAATTAAAAACCGCTGTGCAGATCACATTTTTAGGGACGAGTTCCGGTGTACCTACAAGATCACGCAATGTTTCCAGCGTGGCGCTGAGATTGCCCCAAAGGGCAGAATTGTGGTTATTTGACTGTGGAGAGGGAACTCAGCATCAAATTTTACGAAGTGACTTAAAAATTAGCCAGTTATCCCGAATTTTTGTCACCCACATGCACGGTGATCACATTTTTGGTTTAATGGGATTGTTGGCCAGTTGTGGTTTAGCTGGTAATGTGGAAAAAGTTGATATTTATGGTCCTTCCGGTCTAAATGAATACTTACAAGCCGCTTCCCGATACTCCCATACTCACTTCTCCTACCCTATCAAAGTCCATACTGTGCAGCCAGGAGTAATTTATGAAGATGAGGAATTTACTGTTACTTGTGGTCTTTTACATCACCGAATTACCGCTTTTGGCTACCGAGTAACTGAAAAAGATAGAAATGGGCGCTTTGATATAGAAAAAGCTAAAGCCTTAGAAATTCCAGCAGGTCCAATTTATGGACAACTTAAGCGCAAAGAAACAGTCACCCTAGCAGATGGCAGAGTCATCAATGGCACTGAATTATGTGGACCAACGGAAATTGGCCGCAAAATTGCCTACTGCACAGATACGGTTTATTGTGACGGTGCGGTACAACTAGCCAAAGATGCAGATGTATTAATTCATGAGGCAACTTTTGCCCATCAAGATGCAGAAATGGCTTTTCAGAGATTACATTCTACTACCACAATGGCCGCGCAAACAGCTTATGGTGCAGGAGTTCGCAAACTGATCATGACACATTTTAGTCCTCGTTATGCTCCGGGCAATAGTATTGAATTAAAAGATTTACTTAAAGAAGCAAAGGCGATTTTTCCCCAAACAATTATGGCTCATGATTTTATGGTTTACGATGTCCCTAGACGACGGGAAAATGAATTAAGTAGTTAAGTGTAAATAAATTAAAGTTTGTAGTCAGGACTTTAGTCCTGCTCCTTGTAGTCAGGACTTTAGTCCTGCTCATCCTTGTGTTGAGCGATAAATCGCTCACTACGAACTAGAATCTTATTTTATCAAAACAGTCGGATCTAAAACTCAATCTCTGTTACAAAACAGCCTCCCCCTTTCTACCCTACCAATGTTTCCACTAAGTTAATTATGAGCAATATTCCCCAAATTGGACAACCCGCCCCTGATTTTTCTATCCCAGATCAAAACAATAATATAGTCAAACTTGCTGATATAAATGAGTGGATAGTTCTCTATTTTTATCCCAAAGATAACACGCCTGGCTGCACTACCGAAGCTCTAGATTTTACAGAATTATCCTCAGAATTTGCTAATCTGGGAGCAAAAATCATCGGTGTTAGTCCTGACTCTGTTGCTTCGCATTGCAAATTTATCGCTAAACATAATTTATCAATTACTCTATTAACTGATCCCGAACATCAATTAATAGAAGCCTATGGCGCATGGCGGTTAAAGAAATTTATGGGTAAAGAATATATGGGAGTCGCTCGTTCAACTTTCCTAATTTCACATAATAAAAGCATCGCCTATGGTTGGCCAAATGTCAAAACAAAAGGTCATGCTGAAGCTGTACTCAAGAAAATCAAGGAATTAACAGCTATTTAAACTTTTATAGTCCGAAAAATCGGACTATCTTGATATAAAGGTCAAATTTTGAATTAACTCCCTCATTAATTATGTCCAGTCATCCTATCTACCTCGATTGTCATGCTACTACCCCTGTTGATGAAAGGGTAATGGCTGCCATGATTCCCTATTTTACAGAAAAATTTGGTAATGCGGCTAGTATTAGCCATATTTACGGTTGGGAATCGGAAACTGCTGTGAAACAAACACGGGAAATTTTAGCCGGGACAATTAATGCGACACCAGAAGAAATTGTTTTTACCAGTGGTGCAACGGAAGCGAATAATTTAGCCATTAAAGGTGTTGCCGAAGCTTATTTTTCCAAAGGTCAACATATTGTTACTATTGCCACGGAACATAAAGCAGTTTTAGACCCTTGTGAATATTTGAATAGTCTCGGTTTTGAAATCACAGTTTTACCAGTTGAAAAAGATGGGTTAATTGACTTAAATCGGTTAGAAAAAGCCTTGCGTCCTGATACAATTTTAGTATCCGTAATGGCTGCTAATAATGAAATTGGAGTTTTACAACCTTTAGCAGAAATTGGGAAAATGTGCCATCGACGAGAAATTATTTTTCACACAGATGCAGCCCAAGCTATTGGTAAAATACCTTTAGATGTAGCAGCAATGAATATTGATTTAATGTCTTTAACTGCCCATAAAGTCTATGGTCCTAAAGGTATTGGAGCTTTATATGTCCGCCGTCGTAATCCAAAAGTAAAACTTGCCCCCCAACAACATGGGGGAGGACATGAACGGGGAATGCGTTCTGGAACTTTATATACTCCGCAAATTGTGGGTTTTGGTAAAGCTGTAGAAATTGCTTTAACTGAACAAGAAACTGAAAATCAACGGTTAATAGAATTAAAAGAAAGACTTTGGCAACAATTATTAACTATAGGCGGAATCCATCTCAATGGACATCCTCAAAAACGATTAGCAGGAAACTTAAATATTAGTGTTGAAGGTGTAGATGGTGCAGCTCTTTCTTTAGGTTTACAATCAGTGGTAGCTGTATCCTCTGGTTCTGCTTGTTCTTCTAATAATATCGCCCCTTCCTATGTGTTAAAAGCTTTGGGACATTCGGATAAATTAGCTTATGCTTCGGTGCGACTTGGTATTGGGAGATTTAACACAGCGTCCGAAATTGATTTTGTGGCTAAACATATAATTTCTACTGTTCAAGGGTTAAGAAGTGCTGTGGTAGTTAGTTGCTAGTAAGTAGAACAGACTGAATAATTAAAAGTTGGTAGTGAGGAATTTATTCCTCCTTTCGGAACTTTACTACTCAAGTGAGGTACAAACAGTAGACATCTGGTGAAAATTACGGTAGGGACAATTCATGAATTTTCCCTACAAGGATTTCAGGTTACGCTTTATGTAATTTTGAAAAGACATTTAGTGATAATAAAACGCAGATGGACGCAGATAGACGCAGATGATTTTGTACTTCACGCTGACTATCCACCAAACTATAGTTACTTAAAATTACAGAACAATTTTTAACGCTTGTTCAATTATATTTACATATTCTTCTACTTTATACATTCGATAGGCAATTTGATCAATTTGATTTCTAATTTCTATTTGTCTCAGTAAAACTGTTTCTAAATCTGCTCTACTTACTTCCTGGATAACTCTATTTGCAATAACTTCTAAAGTGCGAAGATTACTAAATCTATCTTGATCATATCTCTTAACTTTAATAACTTCAAAAGCAATATTCACTAAGTTTCCTATTTCCCGTGATAATTTTTGTTTGCGACGGAAAGATGCATCAAATTCAGTTAAATAAATCAATCTTGCTAACATATATCTCCGTAAATAGGGGTTGCGAATATTCACATTAGCTATTTCTATCCATTTTCTATCACCTTCTTTCCAATCTTCATCATCAGTTACTTCCCCCCACATTATATATCCATTTGCAGTTGGTTCAATTTTTAATGCTAATAAATGTCCTTCTTCATTAGCATGAGAACTTTCCCATTCAATATCAACAGCATAATCACTAGATAATTTGTGATATTCATTTAATGATACTTCCTTACTGGGAATTTTCGCAGCTTTATCTTCATAAGTCGTGATAATTTGATAGCGATTTTGCCAAATTTCATGCGCTTCACGACTTAATTGAGCTAATTCTTGATAATCAGAGTTGGTGTCATCATTAAATTGGGGAATTGGTAAATCACCAACTTGATTTTCAAAATATTCAAACGTTCCCTTACCTGTTAATTTGCCAAGTCCACCTAATGCAGTATAACGAAATTCTAGAACTTTAGAATTAAGTAAAGCAACCAAAGCGTATAGTTTATCAAGTTTTAAATCCTCTGGATTATAACAATATATATCTCGTAAGAATATAGCTGTGGTGTCTGTTAAACCTGCTAAATTACCGGCTAAATCAACACTAAATCTATTACTGGTAGCACGATATGGACATAAAATTTTAGGTCGAAAATGAGAGTGTTGATCTTTCTGTCTTGATCTCTGTAAAGCATACCATTCACAACTTCCTTCTTTATAAGCTGCTCTGCTTTCTAGCTTATTTCTATTTGCTAGTAAATACTTTTGAATTGCTATTGATAAATCTTCAAAATTTTCACTACTTTCAATATATAATAGTTGGGAATTATCCGGTATAAACCCATAGGCTAAAATTCCAGAATTTTTGACTATTTGGTATAGTTTTTCGTTGGGAAAGCTAGATAGAAAACCCTGCTCAGGTGCAAAAATCTTATTTTCTCCTGTTTGAATACCCTGCTCCACTAGATCACATTCAGATAATTCTCTTAATTTCACTCCTTGATTATCAATTCTTTGAAAAATATGACTATAGGGTGAAATTTGCCAACGATTATCATCTAAATTAGATTGTGTAATATCTACTTGAGTGACACCATGAGTTAAATTTAAACAATCATCATCAGTGTTAAAAGTATTTTTCACAATATCCAAATCCAGAACATAAAAAGTAGTAAAACTATCTTCTGGTTGAGGATTTTTCCTTTGCAATTGCATAATACAAGTAGCAATTCCCGCTTGAAAAACTTGATGTCCTAAAAAATCAATGATGTTGAGTATTTTAGTGTTTTTACAAATAAATTCTCGTAAACTTCTAGATTTATCACCTTGAATAAAAGAACGAGAAATGATAAAACTTAAATAACCATCTTCCTGTAAAATATCAAAACCCTGACGGAAGAAATAAAATAAAATATCTGTTTTATCAGTATAAATATCAGAATAAGCAAATTTTAACCATTTTAATTCCAATGCACCTCTACCAAAGGTAGCATCAACATTAAAATAAGGAGGATTACCAATTATTGCAGAAAATCCTCTTGCTGATTTTGGTAATCTAGGATCAAAAATATGGGGAAATTCCAATTCCCAATTAAATGGTTTTTTGATTACGACTTCCTCAACCGCAGTTGATAAAGTCATTAATTCAGATTTGACTCTTACTAATTCTCCCTTAGTCCAATTTTCTAGACTTTGATCAGAATTAGTTGCTTGTATTATTAACTTTCTAATTGCTTCTATCTCGTTATCGTCAGCATCTCGATTTTTAATTAAATTAACTACAGAATTGATACTTTCATCACTAGCAAAAAAAGCAGTTAAAACCGGATTAATTTCTTGATTAATTGCTGTAATTCCAGTTTCTAAATTACTAACCGCTTGATTTCTTTCTATTTCCGTTTGAGTAGTATCTCTAGCAATTTTAGCCAAATCTGCGACTATTGCTAATTGGGTTGCAAAAGGTTGTAAATTAGCAGGACTATGAACCAAACTATCACCAACACGAATATTTAAAGTTAGTGCAGGGAGATGGGAATAAATAGAACCATTGCGTCTACCATATTCACCTGGACGCGCACGTAATAACCTAGTCCATAATGATAATTTTGCTAATAAAACTGCTTGAGGATCTCGATCTACTCCATGCAGCATTTTTACTAAAATTTGTTCTTCAGGATTAATAATTGGTTGGGGTGCTATATGACTAAATAAATCAAAATTTGTGGGTATTTTGGCATTTTGACAAGCTAGGTTATAACGTTTAATTTCTGTTAATAAATAATCAAATGCACCTAATAAAAATGAACCTGAACCACAAGCAGGATCAAGCACTGTAATTTCTAAAACCGAAGTTGCTACTAAATAAGCTTGTTGTAATTCACCTGCTGCTAGTAATTCAATTGCTTGATCAATTTTCGGTTTTACTAAAGGTTGTAAAGTTTCCTGAACAATCCGACTGAGTATATAATTAGGAGTATAGAAAATACCTTCTTTTTTGCGAGTTTTTTGGTTTTCTAATATTTGAATAATATCATTTTCTAACATTAATTGATGAGCCAAAAATTGTTCATAAGCAGTACCTAAGATGTCCTGAGTTAAGGTTGTAAAATCATAGTTGTAAATTGAACGATAATTAGCTAATGTTCCTGTAATAGAATAAAGTATTCCCTGTTGAGGAACTGCATTAATCACAATAATTGATTCTAAATATTCAACATCAATGGTTAATTCATCAATCCAGGAAGGTTGAAATAATTCCGTGTTATATCCCACCCATGTATGACGAAAAGCACGTCTTAATTCTTCAATAAAAGGTAAATCAGGGAAAGTTTGTTGCCAGTTGTGATAAACTCTACCGAGATAATTAAATGGCATTTCTCGGCTAAATGTTTCTAAAAGTCTGATTAAGAGAAACCGATTTAAAATAATTTGGGCAGCTTCACGAATTTGATCTAAACTTAAATCAGGGTGAGATTTTTTAATACCATTAGCAATAATAATTCGCCAAATTTTTAAATCTGCTAGAAATTTTACACCTAATTCTTCTCTGGATTTTTCACTATAAAAAGCTTCTAAACGATTACTAGATAAATTTTCCCGACCTAAACAATTGTATAATCTAGTTACCAGTTCAGAATCATTTTTCAGATCCTCCATAGTAAAAGACCAAAAAGGTTGACGATCCTGTAATCTTAAAATATGCCATTCTCGAAAATTAGATAAAATAATCCACAAAACAGGGTCTTGTGTACCAATATCTAAACTATAATTTCTGATATAATCTAATACTTGTTTTTCATTAGCTTCCCAGATATTTTTATCCCATAAACTTTTAGCTTCAAAGAGCAATTTTGGATGTTTTCCAACTTCATTACGCAGCAAATAATCTACCCATGTAGTAGTACCAATTAAACTACGAATTGCACCTTCTAAAGTCCGGTATTCTGAAGTATAACCCAGAGCATCTAAAACAGGGACAATGAGACTATTTTTAGTATTTTCTTCTGGTTTACCACTACGTGGTGAACCTAGCATAGTTTCTGCGGTTGTAATTAACTGAGTAATGTGTTGCTGGAATTGTGATAGTGACATTTACTTACCTGTGAATTAATTATGATCTATAATAGTTGTTTATGTTCTTAATCAGCAATTAGAAAAATTTATAAATTTCCCAGTTGCTTCCGTGCTGCTGCTAAAATTAACCTTTGTTCAGCACGAGCGATCGCTTGATAAGTCCTTTCTACAGTTTCCGGTTCTACAGAAATAGAAGTAATTCCCCATTCTATTAATTTATCAATTATTTCTGGATAAAGTACGGGAGCTTGACCACAGATAGAACAGGGAATACCTCCATCTTTAGCCATTTTAATTAATTGAGATATTGCACCCATTACTGCTGGATGATTTGCATCCAAATATTTTGCACCTACCACAAATTTTCCCTGATCCCGATCTAGACCTAATATTAATTGAGTTAAATCATTCGTACCAATAGAAATTCCTGCCACACCGGCTTTAATATATTCAGGTAATAGAAATAGAATACTGGGAACTTCTGCCATAATCCATAATTGAAACTGGGATATTTGTGTTAACCCAGCTTGTTCAACTTTTTGACGACAAAATATAAATTCTTCCACAGTACGGACAAAAGGTAAAAGCAAATTCAGATTTTTGTAACCCGATGATTGCACTATGGCTAAAGCTTGTAATTCTAATTCAAATACCTCTGGATTTTCCATATAATTGATAATACCTGTCACCCCAAAAGGAGATGAATATTTTGAGTTATCTTTAGATAGTGATGGTAAATCATGAAAACGCCAATCTAAAGAGCGATAAAAAATAGGTTTAGGCGAAAAAGCATGGACAAATTGAATAATCTGTCCCGCTAATAACTCCAATAATTCCGCCTTTTTTCCTGCTAATAACCATTGTTTTGGGTGTTTACCTTCTAGAATATTTAACATCATTAATTCTGAACGTAATAATCCCACCCCATCAATAGGTAAACCTTGTGCTTGCTCAATTAATCGTGGTTGACTTAAATTTATTAATAATTTAGTCCCGATTATTGGTAAACTTGTAGGCTGATAATGGGCAATTTTTTCCTGGTTGACTAATTTTTCTATCTCTTGACTAGGAAACTTGTCACCATCTTGTGTAAAGCGATATACCTCTCCCCTATCTCCATCCAGTAGTAATTTTTCACCTGCTTGTAAAATCGTCGTTGCACCAGTCGCACCCACCACCGCAGGAATACCTAACTCTCTGGCCAAAATCGCTCCGTGGCTAGTTAGTCCCCCTTTTTCCGTAATAATTCCCAGGACATCCTGTAATAAAGGCAACCAATCAGGAGTAACAACTGGTGCAACAATAATTACTCCTGTGGGGACTTCTGTAGGTTTTTGTGGTGAATTTAAGATATAGGCATTAGCAATAATTTTACCTCTAGCAGCCCCAAAACCTTGAATAAACTGAATACTTTTGTTTGCAGATACAGGAACAATCACTTCTGTAATGTAGACTTTAGATGTTAGATTTTCAGCCCCAGATGCTTCACTAATTGTCCACTTCATTGTTAAAGTTGTACCTAATTCACTAACTAATTGATTCCCTAAATTAATTAACTCTTGTAAATATGCTTCTGGTAAAGCGTATTCCTGTTGTTGAGATTCTGTTAGTAGATAAGGCAATAAACAATTATTATTTAATGTTGGCTGTAATTGTTCACCAGAAAAAGAAATTCCATCACCCAAACCATAGGCTAACATTTTATTACCCAATTGCCGTTCTGTTACTACCCCAGTTTTTGCCTCTAGATAGTAAATATCTGGTAATACCTCGCCATTGGTAATAGCTAAACAATCGCCCCAAGTAGATTCAATATCCCATGCTCCAGGGTTAGTATTCAGGATACCAGAGGCGATCGCATTTTCCACTGGTTGTACTAATACCCCTAAATTAATTTTTGGCAAGTCAATACCCACACTTTGCCAATATACTAAACTTCTGGCTCGAAATAACTGACTCCACAACTGCTTTAAACCCGTCTCAATTTCTTCTTCTTCACAGCGACAAAATACCGACTCCAATAACCCAGAGACATTTTTCTTCTCCTGGTTAGCTGATATTGCCAGACTTGGGCGCAAAATTAAACTTTTACTTTTCCATTGTCTGGCCGTTTCAAAAATAGTCCGCACCCAATCAGATGGTATTCCCGTCGAGATAACTTCCTGACGCAAGCGGCCAGCTACCTGCTGAAGTTGTCGCCAATTACTTACATCTAAATGTAAAGAAGAATGAGGTAAATCCGTAATTAATGACTCTGAACTATGGAGATTTTCTAGAAATTGCCGTAAAACATTAGCCCCTACTACAAAACCCGGTAAAACAGGATAGCCTCGCTGCTTTATTTTGCTTAGATAAAACGCCTCAAAGCCAACCTGGGCGTAGTCTTGTAGTTTAATTTGGTCAAGCCAATAGAGTTTATCCACTTTTTGATATTTGTCCTGAATTTACATATAAAATTTGGGAATATTTTAACCACTGAGCATCAAAAGCACTTAAATGAGTGGTGGTGATTAAAGTTTGAAATCGCTCTTGAATAGCATCAAGTAATTGATTTTGCCTAAATGGATCTAATTCCGCCAAGACATCATCTAATAATAATAAAGGGGGTTCATTGACTACTTCTTCAATTAATTGTAATTCAGCTAGTTTTAAAGCTAAAACTAAAGTTCTTTGTTGACCTTGGGAACCATATTGACGGGCGGGAGTTTGATTAATAATTAATTCTATTTCATCTCGGTGGGGTCCAACTAAAGTTATGCCTCGATGTAGTTCTGCGGTCGCTCGTTGTTGTAGTTTAGCAAAAAAAGCTGATTGTAATTCTTGATTTGAGGTTTTTTCCCAGGGAACATTAGGAAGATAATTTATTTGCAGTGCTTCGGATGCTCCACTGATACTAGAGTGCCATGTAGAAGCTATGAGAGCTAATCGTTGAATAGCTCTATCTCTCCTCATAATTACTCTCATCCCCGCATTTACTAATTGTGCATCCCAGATAGCTAATTGTGATTGTAGAGATTTTTCCGTGGTATTGACATAGTGTTTTAAAAAAGCATTGCGTTGACGTAAAACTTGGTGATATTGATGTAAAATGTGAGCATAGACTGGTTCTAATTGGATTAATAATGTATCTAACCAGGTGCGACGACCTTGAGGACTACCACGTACCAATTCTAAATCCAAACTAGAAAACTCCACCGCATTAAGAACGCCCAGAAAGTCCATTTGTCTGGGGATTATTTGCCCATTGATAGCCACAGTCCGCCGTCCTTGACGACGCAGTGTGAGAGTTAAATCGCTATGACTATGAACGCGATTTAAAGTGGCATTAATTTGGCAGATGGACTCACCATCCTTAATTAAATCACAATCGCGTGCCATCCGGTGCGATCGTAATGTTGCTAATAACTCCACGGCCTCCAGTAAATTGGATTTTCCTTGGGCATTGTTGCCAACTAAAATTGTTTTAGCTGCATTAAATTCCAACTTTTGATTTTGGTAATTACGAAATTGGTTGAGGTGTATACTTTTCAGGTACATAATTGCTTCCGAATCCAGATCCCCGACTTCCATAATAAGTTATTCTTGAGATGAGAAAATTATTTTTAGAACTCCGGGATCTATTGGTGATTTCTGTTTAAGATTCTGTTACCATATCCAACTGGTAATCTTGAGAATTACTTTCAAGACGGATAAATTGATTTAATGGGTTATAGGTATCAAAATTTCTCATATTTTCCTCTTTATTTATGCCATTCTCCAAATAAGCTAAGGCTAATGTTGAAGTCACATAAATATTGCCATGTTGTTTGAATGCTTGTACCAGTTCAGATTCATTCGGATAATCTTTTACTAAATGTTCAGCCAGATATCCTCTAACAATTATCCCTCTCAATCCCGTTTCTTTGTGACCTTCCTTAGCGATCATTAAAGATATGCCATCAGCATCGAGATGAGATAAATTATCGTAATCCTCAAAAAATGGGCAAAAAACTTTCATGAGCTTTTTGACAGGGTTTTTAACTTTTCCATAGTTGGGGTCTTGCTGTTTTCTGCGTTTAGATTCACCCATAATAGCCATCCTAATTAGTATTATAGCCTTTTCCAGTCCAGTTATCTGCGTTTATCTGCGTTCAATTATTACTACTTGTAACTCACTTGAATAGGAAAGACCGAGAATTGAACCCCCATTAAAATTTTAATGTGAGGCGATCGCAATGTTACCAAAATTCCACAGTTTTCAACAAACAGATTCGATTTTCCTAGGAAATGATTAGCAAATAAAAAATTTTTGCTTGTAGGATGTAGGTAATTGTTGGAAGTGTAAGGTTTGGAGGTAGAGTAGATAAGGACCTTAGAAATCGGATTGTGTCCAGAAATGTCAACAATGCTAAACCCGTTTTTTCTTGACTTCTACCTCCTCAACCATTAACCATCAAACATTCTTTTTACCCATGAAGCGGAAGAATATCTTTTCCCCCTCAATCCAGACAAACATTAAAGCGCTGAAGCCGATACAAATTCCCAACTCTGAAAGACTCAGTTCATGAGTACCGAAGAAACTTTGCAGAGGTGGGACATAAATTAACATCAACTGCAAAATAGTAGTGACAACCACAGCGCCTAAGACAAAGATATTAGAGAAAGGATTCATTTCAATGGTAAGTCTATTATTAGAACGAATGGCGATCGCATGACCCATTTGCGCTAAACATAGAGAAGTAAATACCATTGTCTTCCAAGTATCCACATCTCCTTGATAACCAGGGGTATGGGAATGTTGATAAGCCCACTCCATGAGGATAATTGTAATAATGGCGAAAATAATCCCAATACGGATCATATAAGAACCTAAACCCCTAGCGAAAATACTTTCACGGGGGCTAAAGGGAGGACGCTGCATTACATCCGGTTCTGGAGGTTCTACAGCCAAAGCCAAGGCGGGTAAACCATCTGTCACCAAATTCATCCAGAGAATTTGTAAAGGAGTCAGAGGAACGCCACCCAACCCTAATAGGGGTGCAGCCGCAATAGTGAGAACTTCACCAATATTACTACCCAAGATGTATTTAATAAACCTGCGAATATTAGTATAAACTACTCTACCTTCTTTAGTAGCTGCAACTATTGTTGCAAAGTTATCATCTAGCAGCACCATGTCGCTGGCTTCTTTGCTCACATCTGTGCCTGTAATGCCCATGGCAATACCTATGTCAGCTTGTTTAAGGGCAGGAGCATCATTCACCCCATCACCCGTCATAGCCACAAATCGCCCGCGACGTTGCAATGCTTGAACAATTCTTAATTTATGTTCGGGAGAGACTCTAGCGTAAATACTCACTGAGTCCACCTGTTCTTCTAACTGTTGGTCACTGAGGAGTTGTAGTTCTTTTCCAGTCAAGACCCTATCACCTGGTTGGGCAATTCCCAAATCAATAGCGATCGCTTGAGCAGTTAATTGATGGTCGCCAGTAATCATTACCGGACGAATACCTGCTTGACGACATTCTTGTACAGATGCTCTTACTTCCGGTCTTGGCGCGTCCAGCATTCCCACCAATCCCAACCACACCAAATCCGCCTCCGATGTATCATGAGAACCATCTGGAGGGACTTGAGACAAAGGTTTATAAGCAAAACCTAAGACTCGCAGACCCTTACCAGCCATTTGGTCATTAGCTACCAAGATTTGGCTGCGGTGTTCCTGATGAATAGGAACTGCATGATTACCTAAATGGATTTTTGTACACCTTTCTAAAGTTAACTCTGGTGAACCCTTGGTAAACATCAGGTATTGTTCTGATTCCACAAAACCGGCAATAGCTGGGTCAATGGCTGAAATAGAAGATTCACTGGTAGAGACAGATTTTATTTGACAAATGACACTCATGCGCTTCCGTTCTGAAGAAAAGGGAAACTCTGCTACACGAGGTAACTTACTATTCCATTGGTCCTGTTCAATGCCACCTTTTCCTGCCAAAGTGACTAAAGCCCCTTCCGTGGGATCGCCTAAAATAGTCCATTCTCCTTGTTGTTGTTGCAATACCGCATCATTACAAACAGCACAGGAAACCAGCAAAGCGGAAATATCTGGACGTTCATCCAAACTAGCTTTTTTACCATTTAATTCAAAATCACCCGTAGGAGTATAGCCTTCTCCTGTGACTCGAAAGGTAGAATTATTGGTGTAAATAGACTGCACCACCATTTTATTTTGAGTCAATGTCCCAGTTTTATCAGAACAAATGGTGGTCACCGAACCAAGGGTTTCTACCGCCGGGAGTTTGCGAATTAAAGCCTGATGCTGTACCATGCGCTGAGTTCCTAAAGCGAGAGTCACAGTAATTACTGCCGGTAAACCTTCAGGAACTACAGCCACCGCCATACTTAAAGAAACTTCCACCAGTTCTTGCAAATTTTTCCAACCTATTCCCCGAATCAAATCATGGATAACTCCGCCACCCACAACGATGGCCACAAGAATTAAAGAACCACTTACCAGCACGTTACCTAGTTGGGTCATGCGTTGCTGTAGAGGTGTGGGTTCACTGTCTACAGACTGTAACATGGCGGCAATTTTGCCTAGTTCCGTTCCCATTCCGGTATTAGTCACCAGTACCTTTCCCCGTCCTTGGAGAACTTCCGTTCCTTGAAAAACTGAATTGAGGCGATCGCCTAAGGACGTATCTTCTGATAATGTAAGTATGGCTTGTTTATTAACAGCTTCGGCTTCACCAGTAAGAGCAGATTCGCGCACCTGTAAATTGGACTGTTCTATCAAGCGACCATCCGCAGCTATTTGTACCCCAGCCTCTAGTAGCATCACATCCCCAGGTACTAACTCCTTAGCCGCCACTTCTGATAATTTACCGTCACGAAGGACTCGTACTAAGGGAGAAGAAAGTCTTTTCAAAGCTGCTAGGGCTTGTTCTGCACGGCTTTCTTGCACATAACCCAAAATACCATTGAGGATGACTATGGCCATAATGGCGATCGTATCTTTAAATGGTACTTCACCTTTTTCTAACGTACCCCCAGACAAGGCCATCAAGTCCAAAAAACCAGAAATGAAGGCCACTGCAATCAGCATCAGTAACATGATATTAGTGAACTGATCAAGCAAAATCTGCCAAGGACTACGACCGCCATTTTCTTCTAATTCATTGAATCCATATTTTCGGCGACGCTGTTCGACTACTGGGGAGGTTAAGCCGCTATTTGCGTCACTATCCAGCAGTTCTAAGGCTTTATCAACTGCTAATGTATGCCAGAGATTGGTAGTTTCAGGTAAGGAATGAGCAGACATTTTGTAGGTTATAGGAAATGGTTACAAAACTCGATCATAATTTAGTGATGTCCGAAAATGTGGAATTAGTCAGTTGTCAGTTGTTTTTATTGACAACTGACCACTAACCACTAACCACTGACCATTAACGTTAAAAAGTAATGATTTATGACTAATATGCTTAATGATATGAGTTTTCCACTACCCAGTTTGACAGTGAGCCAGATGTTTGGGCAAAAAATTATCAGACCAATTACTGCTGCTACTCTTTATGGTATTGCTTTTGTTCAAAACCGACTGATTGGCATTGATACGGTTAAAGGTCATCTCCTAGAAATTGACCCGATGAATGATAACAGCAGAATCATCAATCCCCACCAAGTCCGGGAATTTAAAGACGTGACTGGTCTAGCTGTATGGCAAGATTATCTGTGGGTGACTCGTGGTAACAGTGTCTATTTATGCAAACTGGGATCATTAGGTTTAGAACACTTTGTGACTTTACCTTATGCTGCTGATGGGGTGGCTGTTTGGGAATCTACAGTTTATATCAGTTGTCAAAGACTCGGCTATATTTTAATTTTTGACGCTGATACCCGCAAGGAAATTACTAGATTTTATGCCCCCGGTGTAGGTATAGAAAATTTAGCAGTTAGTCAGGAAACTCTTTGGGTTTGCGATCGCACGGAACAAACAGTTTATTCTATGGACAGGGCTACTGGAGAAGTCCGTTTCAGTGTTCTTACTCCTTTTGATTCTCCTAGCGGTATCACTGTTCATGGACAGGATGAGGCAGGTAAAGACCGGCTTTATCTGGCATACTCCAGCGAAGAACCTTATATTCGGGATAATCCCAATGCTGATCCCTGTCATGAATTAACCTACCGCGATCGCACATTCATTCATCCCCTATATTATCATTATGAGCCGGATAAACACTACGCCCTCTCCAATGGCTATCTGATAGAAATGTCCTATCTTGAGGAAATTTCCCCCCTGGATGAAGTTTATTTACCCAATATAGAATGGCGCATTGCCCTCCCCTCAGAAACCCAACGCCAAAAGGTCAAACAAGTAGAACCTATTGGTTTACCTTTCACAGAAGAAATTATTGACGGACAAAAAGTAGCCGTTTTTAAGTTTGATGCCCTCACTCCCGGTGAACGCCATATTTTTGGTTGGAAAGCACTGGTAGAAGTCCGGGGTATTAAATATCGCATCACTCCCAGAGATGTGGAAGATTTACCGGAACTTTCACCGGAACTCAAAACCCGCTATCTAGTAGATGATGATGATTTAGCCATGGATACTGATATTGTCATCCGTGCCGCCCGTACAGCCGTCAATTCTGAAACTAACCTGTTACGGAAAATGTACAGTATCCGCAACTATGTTTATGATCAATTATCCTACGGTATCAAACCATACATTGATACCCCAGATATAGTTCTAGACCGGGGCGTTGGTTCTTGTGGAGAATACGTAGGTGTGTTACTAGCACTGTGTCGTCTTAATGGTATTCCCTGTCGTACTGTCGGTAGATATAAATGCCCGGTGTATGGCGAACATCAAGGAGTCCCCCTTCAACCAGATTTTAATCATGTTTGGCTAGAATTTTACATTCCCGGTTTCGGTTGGTTGCCTATGGAATCTAACCCTGATGATATTGGTGAAGGTGGCCCCTATCCTACAAGGTTTTTTATGGGATTATGTTGGTATCATCTGGAAATTGGTAAAGGTATATCCTTTGAAACCCTTACCAGTAACGGTACGCGATTAACTAAAGAAGATATTGCCCTGGGTGACTTGGCTATTAACCATATCCGGTTTACAATTCTTAAGGAATTACCAGCCTTTCAGTCCTAATATCTGGCAAGAACCTTCATCCTTCTCCCCTACCTTGATTCTGTTTGTTTATGTCAATCTAGAGATGGAAACCTCTCAATAACTCTATTTGTAGGAAAGATTTATGAACCGTGGTAAAATAGTTGCGATTATTACAGGTGCAATTTCCATTCTACTGGCCATCGTCTACCTAATTGTCGTCCAAATTATTGATTACCGAGATATGAAACCAGCACCAATTAGTCAAATTAATCAAGCTATGGTGGTAGACTCAAGTAATCTTCCCCATTTAAGTAGGTGGAAGTGAGATAACTTCTTCGCTGTCGCCCGTAGCCGGTTATCGAGTGTAGTCGAGATGCTTACCTGTCCATAAAGACAATTTTTAAAGCCCATTTGAAGGGGTGGGAAACACCGCCCCTAGTTAACAGATACAATGGATAAATTCAATCCATAGAGTAAAAGTAATAGTTATCATCTAATTATTGAATACATTAAAACATAAGAATAAGTTACGCAAAATATCGTAAATTTATACTAATTGAATAATTCCTTTTTGGCGCAGATAACGGTAAGCTGATCTTAAGAAGATTAAACAAAGATAAATTTCCATTATCGCTAACACTTAAACTGATAGGAATCAACATTAATTGCTCAATTTTCTTTAATTTTTGCTGTAAACTATAGAGGTAATTGAATGGCGCAGTATTTTCTAGACACTGTTTGGCTAAGTCCAGTTTATGCTTTAATTGGTGGGCTTTTAGCCATACCTTGGTCACCGGGAATAATTCGCAAAACCGGGCCTAGACCGGCAGGATACGTCAATGCGGTAATGACCTTGTGTTCCTTTCTCCATGCTGTCTTGGCTTTTCCCGCTACTTGGAATCACCCAGCCAAAGAAGTATTTATACCTTGGCTATCTACAGCAGGTTTAGACCTGACCATTAATTTAGAAATTTCTTCCATCAGCGTCGGGGCAATAATTATTATTACCGGATTGAACTTGCTGGCACAGATATATGCTATTGGTTACATGGAAATGGACTGGGGGTGGGGACGGTTCTTCTCCTTATTGGGATTATTTGAAGCTGGTCTTTGCGCTTTAGTTTTGTGTAACAATTTATTTTTCACCTATGTAATTCTGGAAATCCTCACCTTGGGAACTTACTTATTAGTAGGTTTGTGGTTTAGTCAGCCTTTGGTGGTGACTGGGGCGCGAGATGCTTTTTTAACCAAACGGGTGGGAGACTTGTTTTTATTAATGGGTGTCCTAGGACTTTGGACACTTTCAGGAACATGGAATTATACAGAATTAGCCGAATGGGCAAGCACGGCCAATGTTGACCCCAAAATTATCACCTTAGTATGTTTGGGGTTAATTGCCGGTCCAATGGGTAAATGCGCTCAGTTTCCCTTGCATCTGTGGTTAGATGAAGCGATGGAGGGTCCTATTCCCAGTACGATTTTGCGTAATTCTGTGGTAGTTGCCAGTGGTGCATGGGTGTTAATCAAATTGCAACCTGTGTTTAGTTTATCTCCTATAGCGTCCTCAGTCATAGTCGCTATTGGGGCATTGACAGCTATTGGCGGTTCATTGATTGCGATCGCTCAAATTGACATTAAACGCTGCTTATCCTATTCTGTCAGTGTTTACATGGGATTAATATTTATTGCTGTAGGGACACAGCAAAACGAAGCCGCACTATTATTAGTTCTCACCCATGCCCTGGCCACCGGATTATTAGTCATGAGTACCGGAGGAATAGTTTGGAACAGTGTTACTCAAGATGTTACCCAACTCGGTGGTCTGTGGTCACGCCGTCCCATGTCCGGTTTAGCATTTATTATCGGTACATTGGGTTTAATAGGTTTTCCCCCGTTAGGAAGTTTTTGGGCTTTATTTAAGTTAGCCGATGGCCTATGGGAAACACATCCAACTTTAGTAGGAATAGTAATTGTTGTTAATGCCTTAACAGCATTTAGTTTGACTAGAGAATTTGGCTTAATTTTCGGTGGTAAACCTAAACAAATGAGTGAACGCTCCCCGGAAGCTATTTGGTTAATGGTCTTACCAATGATGATTTTATGCGGCTTTGTTTTACACCTGCCTTTAGTGTTGCAAAGTTTATCATTACTTCCCAATTGGGCAACATTAAATAAAGATGTCGCCCTCCTATTAATTTGGTCAAGTGTCTTCGGTTGCAGTATTAGCAGCATCATCTATTTAGGCAACATTCCTAAACCAATTCGTTTACCCTGGCAAGGTTTACAAAATCTATTTGCCTACGACTTTTACACCCCCAAGTTGTACAAAATTACCATTATTTTTGGTGTCGCCCAACTTTCCCAACTCGCCGATATGCTGGATAGATTTGTAGTAGATGGGATTGTAAACTTTGTTGGTTTATTTTCTCTTTTAGGTGGTGAAGGTTTGAAATATAGCAACAGTGGACAAACTCAATTTTATGCCTTGACAGTCCTGCTAGGGGTCGGTTTTTTAGGTGCTTGGGTGACATGGCCTTTCTGGGGAATTCAGGTCATCAATTTTATCTTTTAAATACCATTTACGGCAGGAGTAACTGAGTCAGGAGTTAAGGAGTATAGCTAAGGCCACGCTTCCCTATCGGAATGAAGGATGAAGAACATTTTTCTTTATCTTCCCTCCAGAGAGTGAATCCTGACTGTAAATCAATCACCAATTACCAATTTATAAATATGTTGAGTGTTTTAATTTGGCTACCAATTATAGCCGCCATAATCATCGGTTTTTATCCAGCAAAAGATATTCCTGCCAGTCGGATTCGGTTAGTATCTTTAATCATCACAGGTTTAGTTTTACTGTGGAATGTTTTCATTCTCTTCAAATTTGACATCGCCAATCCAGGGATACAATTCACCGAATATCTACCTTGGAACGAAACATTAGGATTGAGTTATCAACTAGGAGTTGATGGACTATCAATATTAATGTTGGTACTAAATAGCTTCCTGACTTGGATTGCTATTTATAGCAGTAGTAAAAACACAGAACGTCCCCGTTTATTCTATTCCCTGATTTTATTGGTTTGTGGTGGTGTTGCTGGTGCTTTTTTATCACAAAACTTACTGCTGTTTTTCCTATTCTATGAATTAGAATTAATCCCCTTCTATTTACTAATTTCCATTTGGGGAGGAGAGAAACGGGCTTATGCCGGGATGAAATTCCTGATTTATACAGCAATTTCCGGGGCTTTAATTTTAGCCACATTTTTAGGCATGGTATGGTTAACTGGTTCTCACAGTTTTGCCTTTGATGCTGTGGCAACACAAAACATTTCCGCCGGAATGCAATTAGTATTATTAGCAGGAATAGTTTTAGGTTTTGGCATCAAAATTCCTTTAATTCCCTTCCATACCTGGCTACCAGATGCTTACGTTGAAGCTTCCGCACCTATCGCTATTTTACTGGGTGGAATATTGGCTAAACTGGGAACTTATGGATTATTACGATTTGGCTTGGGAATGTTTCCCCAAACATGGCATATTATCGCCCCAACCTTAGCAATTTGGGGGGCAATTAGCGCGATTTATGGGGCAGTAGTAGCGATCGCTCAAAAAGACATCAAACGTATGGTAGCATATAGTTCTATCGGCCACATGGGCTATATGTTACTAGCAGCAGCAGCTAGTACACCACTAGCATTAGTTGGTGCTGTTGCCCAAATGTTCAGTCATGGAATTATTCTGGCCATTCTCTTCCATTTAGTTGGTGTTGTTGAAACTAAAGTTGGAACAAGAGAATTAGACAAACTGAATGGTTTAATGAGTCCCATTCGCGGTTTACCATTAATTAGTGCTTTACTGGTTTTAGGTGGCATGGCCAGCGCGGGTATCCCTGGTTTAACGGGTTTCGTTGCCGAATTTATTTCCTTTCAAGGTAGTTTTTCTACCTTCCCCATTCCCACACTTTTATGTGTAGTTGCATCTGGTTTAACCGCCGTTTATTTTGTCATTCTTCTCAATCGTACCTGTTTTGGGAAACTGCAAAATGACCTAGCTTACTATCCTAGAGTATTATGGAATGAAAAAGTACCAGCCCTAATTTTGGCTTCCTTAATCATCTTTTTGGGAGTACAACCAGTTTGGTTAGTGCGTTGGAGTGAAACCACAACTACCGCCATGGTAGCAGCAATTCCCACCACTGAAAAAACCGTAATTGCCCAAGTTGCCTTGAAGTAATCATCAAAAATCATGGGTAAGGGGTTTAGCATAAACCCCTACATATTAACTACATATTAACCAAAACAAAAATATTATGGTACAAACCCCAGCTAAACCAAATACAAAAATCCCACCTTCAAAACACGAATTTGCAGAAATTATTTATCGCTTAGAAGCTGGCGGTTCAATGTTGCCAGATACACCGGAAAACTTAATGCAAATTATCGGTATTTATAAAGCTTATGCTGTACCGATGGATTTTTATTGGCGCGATTTGCTTTACATTGCCGAAAGAGTATTTTTAGACCCTTTGCCAGCTTTTAAATATTTCTTACCCCAAGAATATTTAGACTTACATAATCACTATGCTGGTGATGATGCTGATTTAAGAATTTGGCGAGGTATAGCTACCGCACACCCAGAACTTCTGGCATTTATGGAAAAAGGTGAAACTACCAAAATGCCCAAGATTTTCCATCATTTATTCCATGACAGAATTAATATGGAATTTGCGGAAGCTTGTATGCAAGCTATGTTATGGCATCGCCAAATGTATGCACCAGTTAACCAATTTGATGCCTATTTAGATTCACAAGAATATAAAACGAATGCCGACAAGGCAATTAAAGCTTATTTTCGGAAAAATCCCATGATGTTGGGACTTTATAAACTGTTTCCTGATATGTTCTTGGAACAGTGCCGCATGATGTCCTATTATTCTAATTTAGGACTTTTTTGGGAAGTCATGGCACCTGTATTTTTTGAAATGTCCGATATTTATGATGAAGGTGGTTTCAAAGGTGTACCTGATGCTATGAATTTCCTTGTCAATGGCATATTTGCAATTGCAGGTCGTCCCATTTATCATCATGTTTATGTTGATGGTGAATGTTATGAAATCATCCCCAAATCTAAGGGTTTTACCTGGTTATATGAAGCCGCATTACCTTATGTAGAAGCTGTTTTTTATCGCACAGCACCATTTAGAGGCACAAAATCATATAATGCCCAAGCAGGACAAGTTCCAGAAGACCAAAAAGACTTCCATTATGGCATTCTCTACGCTGATGTCTTTCCCGTCGGTACAGCAGGTATTCCTCCTACGTTATTAATGCAAGATATGTTGCATTTTCTACCCCAATATTTAGTTGATTATTATCAACAATATTGTCGGGGGGAAGAGGATATGTTAATTCAATTGGGGATTACTTTCCAACGTTCCATGTATAATGTGACATCTGCGGTAATTCAAGCTTTGAGAACTGCCCTTTTATATCCTTTGGATGACCCGAATCCTAAACATTTACAAGCAAATCGGGAATTTTTTGAAATGCAGCTAAGTCGCTTTACTCGTCCTGATTATGGTATGCGTGATGCAGCGAGATTACGGGATATTCAAAGCCAGGATTATAGATAACATCTGTACTCAACCCATTTTCTCCTAGGGGTAATTCATGAATTACCCCTACTATATAATAGAAATCCTCAAATCTGAATTGTTAAGTTTTCCTAGAAGTTGACCAAATTATTAATTCTCCTTGTTCACTACCGGCGGCTAATAATTGTCCTTGGGGATGCCAAGATAGGGTAGAAAAACCTGAGGTTGTATCGCTAAAAATTTGTGATACTTCCTTGTTTTCATCCCATAGACATAACCAACCGTCAGCACCAGCAGAAGCGAGATGAAAACTTTTTGGTGCAAAAGCGATCGCCCTAATTATATCCAGATGATTACTTAATATTTGCGCTTCCCAACCCATAGTTTCATCTAGGGATTTTTCCCATAAAACTATACCATCAAGGCTGGCAGCAGCCAAAATAGGCGCACCTGTGGCGGTTTTTGTATCCGACCAAGCTAATTGACGAATTTTCCCTGGAAAGCCCCGTATCAACCAAGGATCAGGATTTTCCCATTGTAAAACACTCAAAGTCCGATCCATATTTCCAGAAGCTAAATATTCACCATCTGGAGACCAAGCCATTGCTGTACTCACAGTAGGCATAGAAAATCTAAATGGTTCATCATCCCAATCTTGAGTAGACCAAATTTTTACACCTTTATAACCACTAATTGCTAAATATTTACCATCTTTGCGCCAGTCAATTCCTAAAATTGAAGAATCTTCAAAGTTGAGGTTAGCCACAACTTTAGATGTATCTGCATCCCAAATTTGGACGTATTTACCTAAACTAAAAGCTAATTGATTATTACTATAACTCCATCCTAATTGATCAACCCAAATCGGCGCATTTTCTAAAGTCGTAATTAATTCATTTTCACACCAAATTTTTACTGTTCCATCTTGTCCACTCATCGCTAAATATTTACCATCACGGGAAAAAGCTAGACAATTTACCGCTTTATTTGTAGGAGATTGCAACATCTTTAATTCACCATTTTCCCATAAAACAACTTCTCCCGTGCCAGAACTTGCTGCCAATATTTCTCCCTGATTAGACCAAGCTAAAGCGGTAACATAATCATTAAGTTTAGTTGAACAATCTTTTGTAAATGCACCAGCTGTTAAGTTCATAATTTTGACCTTGTATTTTTAGCACATATCACAGGAGGAAAAATCACTACTATACTGAGTAGGTTGGGTTGAGGAACGAAACCCAACATTTTTCGAGGTTTGTTGGGTACGCTAGGCTAACACTACTTCCTACCCAATCTACTTATCAGGTGTTATCTACATCCCCCAGAAATTAATCAAAGTTCCTCTTTTTAATGGGGATTCAGGGTAATTTACAAAAGTTTTCCGATATCCTCTTAATTCATACAGGCAAAAAAATCAGTCCTCAATTGGGCTTCATCTAGATTTCTCCCAATAAATACCAATTCATTTTTGCGAGTTTCATTGTCTTTCCAAGGTCTATCAGGTTTACCATCAAATATCATGTGAACACCTTGAAAAACAAAACGCTCATCTGCGCCATCAATATTTAAAATTCCCTTCATTCTAAAAATATCTGTCCCTTGATTTCTGAGTAATTCTGTCATCCAGACATTTAATTTTTCACCATTTACAGAACCTTCTGCAACTATAGCGACAGAATACACTGTTTCATCATGAACATGAGCATCTTCTCCTAAAAAATTAGGATCAATTTCTAAAGCATGATCTAAATCAAATGCTTTCACACCCAATAAAGCCGACATTGCTAATTGAGAGTTGTGGGTACGGTAAATTTTAGCTATAGCATTCATTGACCGAATGCGAGTTTCTAATTCATCTAAAATTTCTGGTGTAACTAAATCAGTTTTATTTAATAAAATTACATCAGCAAAAGCAATTTGTTCCTGTGCTTCGTCCGCTTCCCAATGTTGCCAAATATGTTTAGAATCAACAACTGTCACCACCGCATCTAATGACAATTGACTTTGCATATCTTCATCTACAAAAAATGTTTGGATTACAGGGGCAGGATCAGCTAAACCAGTGGTTTCAATGACTAAATGATCAAATTTATCCCGGCGTTTCATTAAGTTGCCAATGATGCGAATTAAATCACCACGCACCGTACAACAAATACAACCATTATTCATTTCAAATATTTCTTCGTCGGCATCAATTACTAATTGATTATCAATACCAACTTCTCCAAATTCATTGACAATAATAGCAACTTTCTTACCGTGTTCGTAGGTAAGAATATGATTTAATAAAGTAGTTTTACCCGCACCTAAATACCCGGTTAAAACTGTCACTGGTATTGAATTAAATGTTTCTGAAGTGATCATAGTCTATTGGTTATCTTGTGTTAGAAACAGGTGGTCAACTCAAAAATATCTAGGAGTGATGTTTTCTCACCCCCAGTTGGATTTTATCACAGAAGGATTATACCATTAGTTGAACTGTTAGGACTTACGCACAACAGAAAAAAGTAGAGGTAATTCATAAATTTCCCCCTAAGAAATAATCAGGGTTTCAGTTATATCTTGTATCAGTCCTAACTACCTTTGGCATATACCAGTAAGTTCTTGTAGGTTTCAGTTTGGTGAATTTTTCCCTGTTTGACAAATTCTGCAATCATCGGTTCAGTCTTACCCCACCCAATTGATTTTGTATAAAAGAGAATTTTGCCTCCCGGATTCAATTTACTCAGGAACATCATCACCAGAGATTCTTCATCATGATGCACAAAAGGGGCTTCTTCGGGCATATAAAATTCACCTAAATGAAACAAAGAAATTACGTCCAACATCGGTAAAGAACGATCTGTCAGAGTGAAGATATCTGTACAGAGAACTTTATAATATTTAGCCAGTAAACGATCTTTCAAAGATAATCGCACATATTCTTGATGTTCAAGAACCGAAGCGGTAATGCCAATAATTTCATTGGGATGGGAAAATTTCTGATTTTCTAATCCTAGAAGATGATGGGCACCTGTACCAAAATGGAATATACTTTGATCTTGAATATTATATTTTTGCAAATACTCCACAAGTTCAAGATCACATGGACAACGATCTAATTGCAATTCCCAAGATGATTTTTCTCGGTAATAATCAGCACCAACCCATTGGGGTAAAACTGGACGGGAAAAACTCAAAACATAATAAAGTCTTGCTAAGTGACGATTTGTGAAAACTATTCCTCGAACGGTTTGTCTAAGACTAGCAACCATAAATTAATTAACCTCAATAGCTTAAAAAGGATGATTTTGATATGTGGAATACGAAGCGAATTAAGGTAGTATGCTAAAAATGTGAATATAGTCATCTAAAAATATTCGATGCTGAGTTTTGATAACTTGAGTCAGCTTAACACATCGAAAATAAAAGTAATATCAAGTACAGATAAAAATTTAGTTAACTTTTCTGCAAGTATTCAGCCATAGCAATCGTTCATACCCAGGTCACTGAGTTCTTTTATTACGAATCAGTCCGTGCAAAAGTTAAGTTTTATCGAATATTTTGACTCAATATCATAACTACCAAATTTTAGGCTTTTTAACATTAAGGGAGATGAAAGTATATTCATTTACTCCGTCTGAATGAGAGTTAAATTTTAGCACAAATTATATTGTCAATAGATCATCCGCGTTTATTTGCGTTTATTGGCGTTCAAATATTATGGATATTCGGTTTAATTTTTAAAAAGATAGATAGGGTGTGTTACAGACTTGATCATCACATACCCTATTGATAGCTTAAACTAATTTATCCAGAAAACTGTTGACTAAATCCAGTAATTCCCGATCATCAAGATCAATATCATCGGCTAAGACGTTTTTCACAGCAGATGCTTTGTCATTATCTCTAGAAATTCTGAGACATTCTTCTAGATCTACAGCTAAATCATATAATGATGTTTCTGGAAAATATTTCCGAATTTTAATTGCAATTTGATCATCACTTACCAAAAAATCTTTAATAGCATCAAACAAAGGATTAGATATTTCATCATCACTCCAGGTTTCTAACCAATCACTTTCCACATCTTCTACATAAATATGTACAAAATTTAGTCCATAATTTAGCCAATCTTGCTGCATTCTCCGGGCTGCTGTTAAGGCTTCGGTCAAGTCCTGGAGTTGGGTGCTATTATTAGTTTGTTGCTGGTTAACCATAAATGGTGTTTTAGGCGGATTAATTGTTGGCTAGGAGACAGATTTCGATTTGCAGACTGAGGAATCAGGAAAAATTGACATATTTTCCTTCGTCAAGGTGATCACTGTTATACAGTGCGACATTGACTAATTGATGGACAAAATCATCGTCTTTGGGATTGTAACTCAAAAATAATCCTCGTTCTATTTCCCATAATTGCAGTGCATTGTGCCACTTTTGATATTTTTTGGTATGAAATTCTTCACTAACGCTGGTGACTTGAATACAGAGTGGTTTATTTTGATGATTGCTAACAATGAGGTCTGTGGCCATAGAAAGGTCAGCTATATAACGCCGCCAAACACTCCCTTCACGATTGACAATATCCTGGGCTATATATTTAATGATATCACTATCTGCCTGATTAAAATCACCCGCCATCATTTTTTTCTTCCAAATATAAAATTTGGTGTCCGTAGCATTGATCCATTTGGGAAATAAACAACCATACCAATATCTTTCATTAGCGGTCATTTGCTCAAATTGTAGCCTTTGCTCTGCTTGAGAAGGTAAAGATTTTATAGCTAACCAAACATTAGCATCTGTGATTACTTCTAGCAAAAAAGCCACAACGATAGGCTTGGATGTCAGAGAACCCAGTTTAATGTGTCTGATCCAACGGTTGATATCTCCTAATTTGGTGGCTAGATTTGGATCTATGTCAGAGGCTCGTTCAATCAGTAGATTTAGTTTATCTTTAATTTCTTTAGCTTGCAAACTATATCCTATGGTAAAACACTAACTTAGTTGTCGAAGGCGTGGATGTTACTTGAGCGGTAAATAGGTTTGTTAAAAACATGATCATTGTTTGATTTTACTATGATGCTGATGAATTGAGTGTTAATTAATTTTCGTACTAGAGTGGAACTAAAGGAGCATATTAGTAACGAATCTTTACACTGGGAGTCTATGAAAATCCCAAGTTGTGCTACACAATTTAGTTAAAAATAGTTTTCAGTCACAATATCGTTTACATAAATCACCATGTCTCAAGCGACTATAGAATCCATCCTACAGGAAAAGCGACTATTTCAGCCTCAGAGCGAATTTTCCCAACAGGCACATATCAAAAGCCCGGAGGAGTATCAGCGTCTTTATGATACTGCTAAGGCTGATCCTGAGAAGTTTTGGGCAGAATTAGCGCGAAAAGAGTTACATTGGTTTGACAAATGGGATACTGTGCTAGATTGGCAACCTCCCTTTGCTAAGTGGTTTGTGAATGGCAAGATTAATATTTCTTACAACTGTCTTGATAGACATTTGACGACTTGGCGTAAAAACAAGGCGGCGTTAATTTGGGAAGGAGAACCGGGAGATTCACGCACGTTAACTTATGCCCAATTGCATCGAGAAGTTTGTCAATTTGCGAATGTTCTCAAACAGTTGGGGGTGAGAAAGGGCGATCGCGTGGGAATATATATGCCTATGATTCCCGAAGCGGCAATAGCAATGTTAGCCTGTGCGAGAATTGGCGCACCTCATAGTGTCGTGTTTGGAGGATTTAGTGCGGAAGCTTTACGCGATCGACTAAATGATGCACAGGCTAAGTTAGTAGTCACAGCAGATGGAGGTTGGCGTAAGGATGCAATTGTACCTCTTAAAGAACAAGTAGATAAAGCTTTAGCCGATCATGCCGTACCCAGTGTTACAGATGTGTTAGTTGTACAACGCACAAATCAAAAAACCCAAATGGCAGCAGGACGGGACCACTGGTGGCATGATTTACAAAAAATGGCATCCGCCGACTGTCCTGCCGAACCTATGGACAGCGAAGATATGCTCTTTGTTCTTTATACCTCTGGTAGTACGGGTAAACCGAAGGGAGTTGTCCATACGACAGGTGGTTATAACTTATACAGCCATATCACGACAAAATGGATTTTTGACCTCCAGGATACAGATATATATTGGTGTACTGCTGATGTCGGTTGGATTACTGGACATAGCTATATAGTTTATGGACCCCTTTCCAATGGCGCAACGACTGTAATGTATGAAGGTGCGCCTCGTGCTTCTAATCCTGGTTGTTTCTGGGATGTAATTGAAAAATACGGCGTAACAATTTTTTATACCGCACCTACCGCCATCCGCGCCTTTATTAAAATGGGTGAACACCATCCTAAAAACCGTAATTTGTCTTCTCTGCGATTATTGGGTACTGTCGGTGAACCTATCAACCCCGAAGCCTGGATGTGGTATCACAAAGTCATCGGTGGCGAACGTTGTCCAATTGTGGATACTTGGTGGCAAACGGAAACTGGTGGAATTATGATTACACCTTTACCAGGTGCAATTCCCACTAAACCCGGTTCTGCAACCCGTCCTTTTCCTGGTATTATCGCGGATATTGTGGATTTAGATGGTAACACAGTTCCAGACAATCAAGGTGGTTATTTAGCAGTAAAATATCCTTGGCCGGGAATGATGCGGACTGTATACGGTGATCCTGATCGCTTCCGGCGGACATATTGGGAACATATTCCACCTCAAGATGGTAAATATACGTACTTTGCTGGGGATGGTGCCAGAAAGGATGAAGACGGCTATTTCTGGGTGATGGGGCGCGTTGATGATGTCCTGAACGTCTCTGGACACCGCCTGGGAACAATGGAAGTAGAATCTGCCCTGGTATCTCATCCGGCGGTTGCTGAGGCTGCTGTGGTGGGTAAACCTGATGAGTTAAAGGGTGAGGAAGTTGTAGCTTTTGTGACTTTAGAGGGAAGTTTTCAAGGGAGTGAGGAGTTGAGTAAGGAACTGAAAAAGCACGTTGTACAGGAAATTGGGGCGATCGCCCGTCCTGGTGAAATCAGGTTTACTGATGCTTTACCTAAAACCCGTTCTGGTAAGATTATGCGGCGCTTGTTGCGGAATTTGGCAGCAGGTCAGGAAATATCAGGGGATACTTCGACCTTGGAGGATCGCAGTGTGTTGGATAAGTTACGGGAAGGGAATTAATTTAGGATAGCGATCGCGCAAAGATGCAAAGAGTTTTTTGTGTCTTTGCGTATATGAAAACAGAAATTACTATCAACAATTTATGAACCAGCGACTAACTCAAGAACAATTAAACCAAATTATTGCTGAAGTTCAAGGTTTACAACTGCGTCAAGAAGCGGAATTTGATCAACAGCAAATTCAGGAAATTTTACAAGAGTTAAACTTACCACCTGAATTATTAGATGAAGCTATAATTCAATTAGGTCGTCGTCAAGCTTTAGAAGTGCAACAACGTCACCAAAAAATGATTATAGCTGGAGTAGTTGCGAGTGTGATTATAGCTATGGGAGGATTCTTCTTTGTTAATCAACAACAGAGTTCTTTATTAGCTAATGTTTCTGTTCAACAAGATAAAATTACCCTCGCTGATAATCTTACTTTGCAAATAATTGATCGTCAATCTAATTCTGAACTTTTTTATCGGATCACTTTAAAAGATGCACCAATAGGTAAAAAATTATCTCTTACTTGCAATTGGATTGATCCTAGTGGTCAAATTGTTAAACAGAACAACTATCAAACCCGCGAAATTAAAACTTCTATTTGGGATACCTATTGTCGTTATACTATTAATCCTACTGCACCTGTAGGTAATTGGAAAGTAGAAATATTACTAGAAGGAAGAAAAATTAGTGAAGAAACATTTATAGTTAAATAAGCTATTCTTGCATTTAGTTGATATCACCCAGATCACCAACTTCTGGTGTTTATTGTGTAATATCATCAATCACAGATTTAGTTCATTCAAAATAGATCTAATTATAAAAATCATAAAAATCAAACAAGTCATAGTTTAGACTATATGTTTCCCTATCATTTTATCGGTTATTGGCGTAATCAAAAACAAGAACTTCCGCAGCACAAATGGACAGGAATACAAACAGAAATTAACAGAGAAAAATTTGCTGATAATATTATTTATATAGATTGTAATTCCGTACCGATTTTACCAGAAAAAACCATTGCATCTATATCAGCATCTGGATTTTCTAAACCTGATACTTGGGTCAAGATAGCAGAAAATAGATTAATTTTGGGTAGAGAAGCATTTGGAAGAGTTCCTTTATTTTGGACTCAGCAAAACAATGTAATTTGGTTTGCTTCTCAATTAAAATTACTTTTAGAAATCAGAGAAAATCCAGAAATTAGTATTGCTGGTCTATATGGTTATAGTTGTTTTTCTTATGTCCCTAATCCCCTCACCCCCGTAAATCATATCTTTTCTGTAGCTGCGGGAACAGAGGTGATTTTTGATATTGATAATATTGGTTATCCTTGTGTTAAAAAAGTTTATCAATGGACTGAATTACAAGAACAAATTCAGGATGAAAATACCGCGATTTGTCAATTACAAAAATTACTAAAAGATTCGATAGAAAACCAAATTACTGATTTAAAAGATGAACCTGTAGGAGTTTTCCTATCTGGTGGTTTAGATTCTTCCATAGTTGCTGCTTTATTGGTACAAGCAGGGGTAAAAGTGTACGGTTATGCTTTAGATTTTGGTGAGTTTGGTATTTCTGAATATCCCTATGGAGAACAGGTAGCGCAGTTTCTGAATATTCCTTTAATTAAAGTTGATGCTAGTCCAAAAAATATTAAAAATGCGATTATTCCTACCGTTAAAGCTTTAGATTTACCTTTTGGTGATGGTGTCACTGTTCCTTTATATCTTTTAAATAAAGTTGCTTCTCAAGAAACTCAGGTGATTTTTAATGGTGAAGGTGGTGATCAATTATTTGCAGGTTGGACAAATAAACCTTTAATTGCTGCGGGTATTTATCAAGCTGAACATCCTCAAAAAAATGAAAATTTTATTCACCAATACTTGCGAACTTTTCACCGTCTTTGGGGTTATGAAAAACAAGTTTATCAACCAGAAATTTATAGCCGGATTCAGAGTTTAAATGCCCAGGAATGGCTGCTAGATGCTCTTGATGTTCGTTTTTGTCCTTCCTTATTACATCGTTTGCGTCGTGCTAGTTTGATGTTAAAAGGAGCGCAAAATATCCATCCCCGTGCGACTGCGTTGGGATTTGCTCAGGGGTTAAATGTGCGATCGCCTTTTTGTGATTTACTATTAGCAGAATGGACTTTTCGACTATCTGGAGAACTCTGTTTACAAGGCGCTTGTGAAAAGTATATACTCAAACGTGCTGTAGAAAATTGGCTACCATCAGAAATTGTTTGGAGACAAAAGCGGGGTATGGGTGTTCCCTTAACCTCTTGGTGTGTAAAGAATTTTTGGCATGATCTTGGCAATTGGTTAAATCCTGGTATACTTAAAAAACAAAGTATTTTTTACCCTGATATAGCAACACAAATTATTACAGGACAATTAGGAGGAAATATTCAAGGACGACGGATAGGTGAGATACTATGGTTACTAATAATGTGGGAACTGTGGTACACCCAGGTTTTGGGGATTAAGATAAATTCAAAGTCTTGGAATCATCCATTTTTATTACCTAATTGGTTATGGAAACAATACAAAAAATTCCAACCTTAACAACTCCATTTTCTCTAGAATTCGCTCAGGAATTATTAGAAATTTACGGTTGTCCTTTATATGTTTATGATGGGGATATTTTAAAACAAACTATTTCCCATATTACCAAATCTTTCACTTATACCCGCACCCAGTTTCATTTTGCAAGTGTCACAAATGGCAATATTGCATTATTGAAAATTTTTAAAAATGCTGGTTGGGGACTCCATGCAAATACCCCAGGAGATATTTATTTAGGTTTAAATGCTGGGTTTGCACCAGATAATATTGTGTATAGCGGAAGTAATTTGCATCGGGAGGAAATGTCACAGGTTTTAAATTGGGGTGTGACTACTCTAAATTTAGATAGTATTTCTCAGTTGCGTTTGCTGTCTGAAGTTTTTTTAAATTACCCACAAGAAAAGTTAAATATTGGTTTACGTTTAAATGTTTCAGAAGACAGTCGGATTGGTGTAAGTTTAACAGATTTTGATCAAGCTTTTGCTATTGCTAAAAATGCTAATTTAAAAATTACAGGATTACATTTTTATCGGGGTACGGGAACTAACGCGACTTCTGCTTTTACTGACGCAATTGATCAGATTTTAGAGATAGGACAAAATTTACCAGATTGGCAATATTTAGATTTTGGTGGTGGTTTTGGTTATCCCTATCATCATCAAGGTATAGCTTTTAATTGGCAAATATTTGGAGATGAATTAAGTAAAAGAATTAGCAACTTAGATAAAAATATTAATTTAATTATTGAACCAGGACGCGCTGCTGTAGCTGGTTGTGCAACAATGTTAGCAAAGGTTGTATCTGTAAAATGGCAAAATCAAAAACAAATTGTTGGTATAGATTCTACCATAGCTAATATTTCCGTTCCTGCTGTATATGGAGGTTATCGAGAAATCATAAGTTGGAAAAATCCAACTTCTGAAAATTATCTCACTGATATTTGTGGAAATACCACATATTCACGGGATTATTTAGGTAAAAATTGCCAATTTCCCGCTTTGGAAATTGGCGATATTATCGCTATTTTAGATGTCGGTGCTTATGGTTATGCAATGTCATCTCATTTTTTACATCGTCCTAAACCTGCGGAGATTTTACTAGAAAATGGTACTCATCGTTTAATCAGAAAACGGGAAGATTACAGCGTTTTATTGAATAATCAAATCTAGATAACTTGTTCATTTGATGATATAAACAAGAAGTCCGGGACTTTCAACACATTACTACCCATTACCCATTACCAAAAAACTTATGAAATGCATTAACTGTGGAACTGAGAATAATTTAAAAGACAGAACAGAAAACCAAGGAAGATGTAAACAATGTCATCATCCTTTTGCTTTTGAACCAACTACAATGGTCAATGAGAGAATTACAGACCCCATGTTTGCTAAAATATTAGCTGATATTTCTGCTAACAATACTTTATATTTTACACCCAAACAACTATTATATTTTCTGGAAAATCGCATCCGAGGTAAAGCATCTTCAGTTGGAGGAAATATCGTTTTATATATATTCTTCAACATTTGGGTAACAGGTTTTTTCGGAGCACTTACCAGTGGATTTTTACCTAATTCTCTCCTAATTTGTAATTTAATTTATCAGGTAATCACAATTATTCATTTATATCAACAAACCAAATCTTCTCAACTCAATTATACAGGACGTAAAGCTAGTGCAAAATCTTTAAAAATTGTTGGTATTGTGATTTTATTAGTAGGAAGTTTGATTAGTTTTCTACTAAAATCCCCACCAATTATGATTGCTGTCATCATTTTAGGAGGTTTAGCATTACTTCTCAGTCAACAAAAAATTGATCCTGCTATAAGTATTCAAGATTTGATAGTTTCTATATCCTCTGTGGAAAGTTGGTTAACAAAATGGCAGGAAATTAATGGCACAATTGATAAAGTATTACCTTCTAAAAAACAACTTATTTCCGAAGTTGAGTTAACATCTATAAATCCCGAAGTTACAGCTTATAGTTTTGATAGATTGGTAGTGTGTGATAGTGCTAATATTGCACAATTATTAATTGCTAACAACTTCCACTTTGAAAATAACTGTGCAATTCTGAGTATTAACGGTTATCCTCAAGGCATTTTTGCCACAACTATGGAAATGGTTAAACGTAACCCGGATTTACAAGTTTTTGCTTTACATGATTGTAGTCCTAAAGGTGTTAGTTTAGTCCATCATCTGCGTAATAGTGAAACGTGGTTTTTAAATAGTAATGTGAAAATTATTGATGTCGGTTTATTACCTCGTCAAATTCTGGTAAATAAGCGGGGAATGTTTATCCGAAATACAGCTTCTTTAGCCAAAAAAGCAGCAGAATTACCTTTAGAAATTCGTGAGACGCTATCTAAAGAGGAATTATCTTGGTTAGATGCTGGTAATTTTGTTGAGTTAGAATCTTTTAGTCCACAAATGTTAATTACAGTTCTCAGAAATGGTATTTCTGGAAGTCTGAATTTAGCAAGTGATGATAGTAATATCATTTTCATAGGTGATTCTGGTAATGATATTTACATGATAGAAAGTTTTGGGTAAGTAACAATAAAACCAAGAATCACTTTAGGTACGGTGAGTGTCAATAACTAGTAACTGCTATATACAGCAGTTTCCGTTATTATGAGGTACAGATGTTAATGATCAAACTCTTGTAACACAGGCTTTGTGTGCCTGTTCATATTGTACCTTATTTACCTCAAATCTGCTGTAAAACCTAGACTTTACTTTCTGCAATTAAATATGCGTAGTCACCAAACCCTTGTAGGGACAATTCATGAATTGTCCCCACCGTAATTTTCACCAGATGTCTATTTGGATTTCATATCTGCGATCGCTCCTTTGGTCATAGCTGCGATCGCTTTATCAGTCGCTTTTGGTAGGTGATAATATTTACCTCCGGCTGTTTTCGCCAATTCCTTAGCAAAACCCGTTGATACAAACTTACTTTCCGTATCAATTACTAACAACTGCATTCCCGAAGCGCGTATTCTAGCTGCAATATCTAATAACTCCGCTTTGATATCTGGTTTTTCTCCCGGTTCTTGGGGTTCACCTAAAGAACGAGATAGTGAAATATTACCACGACCATCAGTAATTGCTACGAGAACAACCTGACCGATATCTCCACCCATTTGGGCATTTATGCCCACTCGTACAGCTTGAGTTAAACCATGCGCCAAAGGTGAACCGCCTCCACAGGGTAATTTTTCTAACCTATTTTTAGCCAAAGCGATGGAACGGGTAGGAGGTAATAACACCTCTGCTTGTTCACCACGGAAGGGTATCAAGGAGATTTGATCACGGTTTTGATAGGCTTCGGTTAAAAGCTGCATTACCGCACCTTTAGCGGATTGCATCCGATTTAAAGCCATTGAACCGGAAGCATCAACCACAAACACCACTAAAGCACCAGCTTTTCTTACCAACCGCTTAGAACGCATATCACCCTGTTCAACAATGACCTTTTTATCTGGTTGTCTAGCGCGACGTGCTTTTTGATACGGAGATGCTGCTCGCAATGTGGCATCTACGGCAATACGTTTAACTTTACCTTTGGGTAACATCGGCTTAATGTAACGTCCCCGGTCATCGGAAAAGATAATACTGCGACTGCCAGATTTACCTTGACGTTGTGCCATTTGGGTAAAATAAAGCACTTCTGGATCAAGAATTACCCCTTCTGGATCAAAAACGAACTCTTCGGGAATGTCTGGGGGTTCCTGTTCTTCCTGTTCTTCCTGTTCTTCCTGTTCTTCCTGTTCTTCCTGTTCTTCCGAGTCGTCTTGACTTTGGGGAGGTGGGGGTGGTGGTTGGTCTGGGGGTGGAGTTTGAATGATGGTGGTTCGGGGAACTATCACCAATTCCACAGCGCGACGTAAATCTTCAGCATTAACGGTATTACGTCCTTCTAAAGCTGCTGCTGCTTTGGCGACACGCACCGCAAACAGTTCGGCGCGGTGTCCTTCCACACCCCCGCGAATAGCTTCGTTAACGAGGTAGGTAATTTGTTCGGAGGTGATGGTAACTTCTTTTAACCATTCCCGTGCGAGGATAATTTGGGTTTTGAGGGAGTCTATGTCTTCGCTGTACTGTTGCAAAAATTCTGTGGGAGATTTAGAGTAGGCGATCGCTTGTTCCACTGCCTGTACTCTTTGATCTATACCCAGAACTCCGTCTGCTGATAGGGCGATCGCAATTCTATCAAGTAAATGCTCTCTTAACGCCCCTTCTTCTGGGTTGTAAGTTGCAATAAACAACGGGTTGCAATAATGTTGAAAACTTATTCCTTCCCGTTCAATTTGATTCCGTCCGTCTGATAATACTGATAACAGTTGGTTACTAATTTGGTCATCTAGTAAATTAATTTCATCCACATACAACACACCTCTGTTAGCTGTAGCGAGTAATCCCGGTTGAAAAACCGTATCACCTTGTTTTACCGACTGTTCCACATCCACAGAACCTAAAAGTCTGTCCTCCGTAATCCCCAGAGGAATTTGCAAAAAAGGTGCGGGAATTATTTCCGTTTCTATCTCCTGTCTTTCTTCTGCTAAAAGCTTATCATCCCATTCTTCTGGGTGATTGGGGTTACAGTTGCTAACAGAACCTTTCACAACTTCAATAGGTGGTAGTAAAGCGTGAATTGCACGCGCCATCACGGATTTAGCTGTACCACGACGACCTGCAATTACTACACCCCCCAAACCGGGATCTACTGCTGTCAACAGTAAAGCTATCTTAATTGCTTCTTGACCAACTACAGCAGTCAAGGGAAAAGCAGTTATTGTCGGGGTCAGAGTAGGCGATCGCATTGTTTCCTTAATAGTTATTATAGTTTTAGCATAGCAATTCCTGACACATTTTAGCTAAAACAGCAAAAGCCTCTCGTCTGCCCCAAGAGAGGCGATGAGCAATAGAGGACGAAAGAAATCTATGACTACGCTTTCTGTTCAATAGGAAGCCCACGCTGTACTCTCAGTCCAGTATGGGTAGTTCAGATTATGATTACCAATAGATTCATAAGTGCCACTGTCAAGTTAAACAATTTATTTACCTTGGGTAAAATGGAGCTACAGAAATGGTACAACAACTTACACCAGAAACCAAACCAGAAATCATCTACCCTGATAGTGATGGCAATCCTATGGCTGATAATACAGAACATTATGAATGGATAGTTAAAATTAAAGAAAATTTAGAAATATTATTTGCATCGGAAAATGATGTTTTCATCGCAGGTGATTTACTTTGGTATCCAGTTGAGGGAAGTGTAAAAACTCGTCAAGCACCCGATGTTATGGTGATTTTCGGTAGACCAAAAGGTAGAAGAGGTTCTTATAAACAATGGGAAGAAAATAATATTGCACCTCAAGTAGTATTTGAAATTCTATCTCCAGGAAATCGTAGTCAAGAAATGGCAAGGAAACTCCTTTTTTATCAACGTCATGGCGTGGAAGAATACTATGTTTATAATCCAGACAAAATCGAATTAACAGGTTTTATTCTTGAACAAGCATGGCTAGAAGAGATTGAAGAAATAAATAATTGGGTAAGTCCCCGTTTAGGAATACGGTTGGAATTAACAGCAAATAATTTAGAAATTTATTATCCTCAAGGACAGAAGTTTCTCACATCTCTGGAATTAAATCAACGTGCAGCACAGGAATATGAACGTGCAGAACAGGAATATCAACGTGCAGAACAAGAACGTCAACGTGCAGAACAAGAACGTCAACGTGCAGAACAGGAACGTCAAAATTATCAAACCTTATTAGCAAAGTTGCAAGCTAAAGGTATTGATATCAATACACTTTGAAAAAAGGAATAAGGGGTTTATAATCAACATACTAGTACAACAGGGCGTAAATAAACCAACCATTAAGAATTTAAAAAGCTCATTTCACAAGCTTTTTTAAGTTTTAATTTTTAATCCCGCCCTGTGGTACTAGCTAATCTCTCTCAACCTCAACAGCTTCAGATTCAATTTTATTAACTTCTTCTCCGATTTGATAGGTAATTATTGCTTTTACTCGATCTTTTCCAGAATAGCCAGTTTTATTAGTTAAATGAATATCAATTACCGAATTTTCTAAAGGTTTTAATTCAATTTGTTTTGGTTGAAAACTAAAAGATTGTAATTTATGATCAGAAACATTATGAACTTCAATATTTTTAATCGTCACCGTTTGATTTTTCAAATCACGATTTTCTAAGCTGACAAATACAGTCGCAAAACCAATATCTCGATTCGCATGAGGAGGAATACCTAAAGGTGGTAATCTCTTTTCTTGGGATAATAAAGAAACCTTAATCATAACTTTCTTATTGACAGCTTTTGACTGTAACTGTAAAAATGGTTGACTATAAAAGTCTGTAAGTAAATAATTGCAAGAATTTACCATCCTATCAAAACCGAATAAACTAAAAAGGAATAATAACTGTTTCAAACACATCACCTCCAATTATTCAAATCATTATTAAATAAACCAGTAAACAGCAGTATAAACATTAATTATTTATACTGCTTTCAACTATGTTTATGTATTAGACCATTGAATAATCGCGCTCAAAGATAACAATTGATCCCAAGTGACCATAGCATCGGAAAATCCCCAAGGATTTCGTAAGTAGAAAGTTCCATTAGTAGCATTATAGGAAGTAATCGTGTAAGCATGACCATCAACCACACCATAACCAGCACCATTAACAAAACCTGCTGTGAGAATTTGATTAGAATTAACCAAGTTAATCAGTTGAGTTTGAGTCATATTACTGACAGATTGGGAACTAGCACTTAATCCCGTTACCTGGCGAATTACTGTATTCATCCAACCACCTTCTATAGCCGCATAGGAGTTATTAGAAGTGCTAGAACGACTCCAACCTGATTCAGCTAACTGTGCATAAGCTTTCTCAGCTAAGGCTACCCATAGTTCATTGCTAGTGGAAGTGGAAGAACCTCCACCCCAACCAGCATACACGGCAAAACCTGATGAATTAGTGGGTAAGAAACGATCTACTGTGACATAATCAGCTACACCATTGTTAAAGAATCGAACAGTAAAGGTATTATCACCATTGTCAAGGAACATATTTTGGATGTAGCTAGGTTGTTCCTGGGCAATAGAAGATAAAGTAGCTAAATAGTAGCAATTTCCCACCGCTCCTTGGTAAATGTCATTAGCACTAGCACCATTTTGGAACAGAGAACCACTAGCATAACTATAGGTATAACCTGTAACTGGTCTATCATTTCCTAAGAACCACTTACCAATCAGACTTTCCATTTGGGTATCACTACTACCGGCAAATAAGTTACCAAAACCAGAACGGGTATTAGCTGTATCACCATTGGCAATCTTATTAGATAGGACTTTCACGGAATCAGCCATGGTGAAGAGGCTAGAGTTACTAACAAGAGTACGTAAGTCAGTTAACTCATTGGCATCAATTACACTACCATCTTTAGCATCACGGAAAATAGCAATCATATCATTGCGACTCAAATTACCATCAGCAGCTAAGGAACGGGTTAAAGTGATAATTTGAGCATCTAGTAGATTTTGGCTGTACCAATCTGTCGGAGTGGGTGTGGGAGTTGGGGTTGGTGTCGGAGTTGGGGTTGGTGCAACAGCAGTAGCAGTTAAGGATAAACTGTAAGTAGTATTACCACTGTATTGATATACCCGTGCATAATAAGTACCTGCACTCAATTGACTAGTAATGGATTCAGAAATAATACCATCATTTTCCGAAGTAGAAATTACACTACCAGAACTATTCAGTAGTTGAACATCCGCATCGGCACTCAAGCCTGTTAAACTCAAACTCAAGTTACTTTGTGTGCTTAAATTGAAACTATAGTAATCGTTAGTATCAGCATTTCCTACCCAATCACTAAAACTTTGAGTCCCTGTTAATGTTCCAACATTACGGGCTGTAGCTAGGGTATTATCAACAGGTGTAGCAGTAGCAGTTAAGGATAAACTGTAGTTAGTATCACCACTGTATTGACATACTCGTGCATAATAAGTACCTGCACTCAATTGACGAATAATAGATTCAGGAGAATTGTTCCCATTATAAGAACCAGAAACTACACCACCTGAACTATTCAGTAGTTGAACATCTGCATCAGCACTCAAGCCTGTTAAACTCAAACTCAAGTTACTTTGTGTGCTTAAATTGAAACTATAGTAATCGTTAGTATCAGTGCTTCCTACCCAATCACTAAAACTTTGAGTTCCTGTTAATGTTCCAACAGCACGGGCTGTAGCTAGGGTATTTCCTGCATTATCAACAGATGTATTTAATGGTGGAAGTTGTTGTAAATTATATGGTGTTTTCAGGAGCAAAGGATCTTTATCTAAGTAAGTTAGGGGATTACCCAATCCTGATAAAGAGGAATCAAAAGACCTGTCAGAACTATCAAACATAATGCACCCCTGAATAATTTACGAAGATTTTGATTACGTAGAATTGGCAATACGGACTGTATCAATATTTTGGTTGATAATCTTCATCTCAGATGTACTTCAATGATTAAATATTAATCCTACTGACACTGAGGATATCCAAAAAATCACCATTCTTTTGGATAGTATTTAGTGTAAACAGTCATTGTTACCATATAAGTATAAAATGATTGATGCCAACTCGACTACAGTACAAAATACTATTCTAGCAAAAATTCTTATACTAAAATTATGCAGAAATCACGTAAAAGTCTTGATTTATGTTATAGCGACTCAACGTTAAGTTTCTTGTTTAATTGTTAAGAAAGATATGGGTGATGGATACCCCACAAGAGGGAAGAGAACTTATGATGTATCTGAATCTAAGTGGGTACTGGGACAGCTTAATACTTACGTCAGTTTTATTAATTATTTATGAGATGTAGAATTGAAAATAACATTTTATTTATTGATTATGAAGACCTACCGGAATTTAAAAAGGGTGGTAGTCAGAAATTCTTACTTTTGGGCGTTGCGTTCTATTGCTGGACGTGCTAAACGTTATACTGATTGGGAATATGAACCAGAAGTGTGGGTTGCACTGGCAAGAATGCTTTTATCCTTTATGGAATCAGGATATTTATGTGATAGAGAAACAATCTTAGAATTTCCACTTTCACAAGGTGAAATTCCCAGTGTATTACGAAATGTAGCAACTTGGGAATAACTCATAGGATATTTACTTTTATCACACTGAGGTTGTTACAAAAAGTATTATAGCCGTTCCCATCCTAGTGAGGTACAAAGTTTTTTCGTGCCATATAAATAGAAAATCAAAAAAATGTAGGCCAGTCTATAAGTAACCTACATTTTGATATCTTTATCTTAAAGATTGTTGTTTGAACGCGCTAAATTTCTGGGATAATTCTTGGCGAGTCTCATATTTAATGAGATAACGGACAGTAAACCAGATAGAGTAGAATAGACCAATTAACTCCAAAATCGGTTGTAGTAAAGGTAAATCATTTACAGCATCTAGTATAGCGATCGCTACCTTAACTGTGACAAAAGCTGATAAAATTAAAACCAGCGTTATTAAACTCTGTTTATTTTTGTTAAAAGCACTACCTAAATAACCTGGTAGTTTATTCAAGAAATCAGGAATTTGCCTACTGCTTTTTTGCCATTCAGATTCCGATTGCCTATCAGTAGGTAGTTGTAACAAATTACCATTGTTTCCACCAGAAAAAGATAAAATACCTTGTGGTGAAGTAGAATTTCCCAGTTGGGGTTGTTGTGCTTGAGTTTCCATAATAGTTGTGATTGAGAAATTACAACATTTTTGATTAGTTAATGGACGTGATTAAAATATAACAGTTTACAGCCAAAATTCCCACTTATAAAAAAACTGTTGGTTGGGTTGAAAAATAAAACCCAACAAAATCCCTAATTAATCAACATCTATTTATCAGATTGTAACCTAGAAAATAGATTTCTCCAATCAGGACTATCAGCAGTTGCTTCAGTTTCTTTTACTTCAAAAGTTAAGTAACTTGCCTTTGGTTCTTTAATTGCTTGTACACAAATTTCTGCCACATCATCACGGCTAATTTTACCCCTAATATTATCACCTTGTTCAAAGATTAATTGCTTTCCTCCTGCTGTTTCTGTCAAAGCACAAGGTCTAATAATTGTATAGGGAATTCCACTAATTTTGACACTTTCTTCTCCGCGTAACTTCCAAGTTAAAATTCCTCCCAATTGGTCATTTAATCTTACTGCTGGCGGTTCTTCATCTAAATTAATTCCTGGTCTTCCTGGACGAGTTACCCCCGCAGAACTGATGAATATAAATTGAGGTAAAGCTTCCCCACCATAAGCTTGGATTGATTCAACTTCCAGCGTGAAAATACCCGCAGAAAATTTAGGATTTAAAGCACCATCATATTCAAACTTACTCAACATCAGTTGCAAAGAACAAACTTTACTAGCATCTATTGGTGGACAATCTTTAACGACCTTAGCACGAAATACGGGAATTAAATCTGCAAAAGGAATCTGAATATCTAGCCAAGTATTAGCAACAGTATCGAAAGAATAGCTATACCCAACTCCGTCCCAAGTTGACTCTGTGCGTAAAAATATTTTATAACGTTGTCCGTCACCTTTAACCCGTAACTTGACACCTTGATAACCAGATAAATTAAGAACTGGTGAAAGATTCTTAGTTCTGACAGAAGCAAAACCTCCCGAATTAGCAGTAGAAACATTTCCCGTAAATACGGCTGTATTTTCCCTAATTTGCAAACTACTTGCACTCACCCCACCCATAACTACATCATCTAACGCACCCCAGATATTTTTAATTTCCGATGACGGTTTAGTAAAATCAAAGATAGGTTTTTCACCCACAGTAACCAAATATTTTGCAGCTGCTGCCACTAAATTTTTCACACCTTGATATTCAACATTTTCAGGCGTATCTCCCACAATTTCTGGTAGATAAAACTTCACACCTTGATTATATTTTGCTCTATCTGGCGTATCTCCTTCAACTGGTTGCACACGCACTGCTGTACAACAAATAACAGCTTGAATATTAGCCATGACTAAATTAGTCAAAGTTTCTGCTTTCGTAATATCTCCAACTACTAAATTAATATCATCTCCCAAAATTGCCCGCGCTTTGTCAATATCTCGGACTAAACAGCGCACATTGTACCCTTGTGCTACCAATTTTTTCACAACTCTTTTACCCACACCACCCGTTGCACCGGCTACCAAAATTACACCCATATTACTTCCTGCTTTTGATATATCTTGATTATCTTTAGGACTACCTTGAAATAATTTCCCCATCCAGTTCAGAAGCGGAAATACTTCAAAATAAGTGAGGGTTTTGATAAACCTGCACAAATCCCAGCGAGAACTATTGTTATTATTCATAGTCACTATATTAACCACTCTATTTTATTCTTATTGTACCAAGTTTATGTGTATATGGTGAAAAAATATCCAATCGTGGGTATAATATAACAGTCCCAGATAAAATTTCAACATCTGTTTTTCTCTTCCTCTACGTTCTGCGCGCCTCTGCGGTTCGTTAAAGTAATATAGCAGTATGCAGTTGAATGAGATACAAATTGAAAATTAAAAATTATACAGGATAAGGATTTCCCTCCTGCTATGTTATGATGAATCAATTGGAAAAAGCCCAAGCTGAATATGAAAAATTTCCCGAAGAGTTTACCAGTATTATTATTAGTACCGTGAGTAGACAGGGAATTCCTAATGCTAGTTATGCTCCTTTTGTCATGGATAATGAAAAAAACATCTATATTTACGTGAGTGGACTAGCTATCCATACACAAAACATTCAAGATAATCCCCATCTGAGTGTTTTATTTATTGATGATGAAGCTAAAACTAAACAAATTTTTGCCCGTCGGCGGTTAAATTTTGATTGTACTGCAACTTTAGTACCAAGAGAAACAGAACAATGGCAAGAAATTGTAGATAAATTCCAAATTCAGTTTGGAGAATTGATTGGCACATTACGTAGTTTACCAGACTTTCGGATTTTACGACTTACACCCCATAGTGGACGTTTTGTAATTGGGTTTGGGGCTGCTTATAATATTCATGGTAGTAATATAAATCAACTTGTCCAAATTACCAAAGATTCACTTTCTTAAATTATGCTGAAATTTCAACCTCCAGGTTTTGGGAGTAAATTCACTCATACGTCTTTAGGCACAATGGTTTACTATACCCAAGTTAGCACACCTTGGGAAAATACCAAAGATCAAGATTTACCCCCATTATTGTTTTTACATAATTTTGGAGGAGGTGCTTCTGCTTATGAATGGTCGAAAATTTACCCAGCTTATGCTGCACAATATCGAATTTTAGCCCCAGATTTAATTGGTTGGGGAAAATCGGCTCATCCAGCGCGAGATTATCAAATTCAAGATTATTTAACTACGATTTTTGAGTTTATTAATCAAACTTGTAATCAACCTGTTACTGTAGTAGCATCTTCCTTAACTGCGGCTTTTTCCATTCGTCTCGCTGTCACTTATCCCAATTTATTCAAAGCTTTATTTTTAGTTTGTCCTACTGGTTTTAATGATTTTGGAGAAGGTGCAGAAAGAAGATTACCACTTTCTTTAATTAATACACCTTTGGTAGATAATTTAATTTATGCTTTGGGTGCAGAAAATGAAATTGCAGTCAGGAACTTTTTACAAAGTTTTCTTTTTGCGAAACCAGAAAGAGTGACTCAAGAAATGGTAAATGCTTATTTAACTTCTGCGCGACAGCATCAAGCCAAATTTGCTGCTTTGGCATTTTTACGGGGAAATCTTTATTTTGATTTGAGTTTATATATTCCACAACTTCAAATTCCCACTGTAATGTTGTGGGGTGAAAAAGCACAATTTACCAATGTTCAATTAGGACGACGACTGGCAAGTTTAAATCCTAATGTCATTACAGCTTTTCACGAAATATCAGATACGGGAATACTTCCACATTTGGAAGTACCTGCGGTAGTGATGGGAATTTTGCAAAAATATAACCCATTATTTTCGCTCAATCTCATCTCAACAATCAATTATAGGGGTTCAGCGCCCCCGATTGAGTCAAATTCAGAAGCAAAACCCCAGAAAGGAAATCCTGACAGGATTTCCAGTTTTAGCAGACATGACTCAAAATCTATCGTTTGAAGCGAGAACGTTGTTGACGACGCTGCTTGTGTCTAGCTATCGCTTTACGTTTTTCTTTTTCTAAAGGTGTTTCAAAATGACGCTTTTTCCGCATATCTTGGAAAATTCCCGCTTTAGAAACTTCCCGCTTGAATCTTCGCAGTGCTGACTCAATTCCTTCATTTTCACCCAGTACCACTTGTGTCATTCCTATTCCTCCGTATTTTCCATGAATATTTGAGAGCCAGAGCTAAAATAAAATATTCCAGCAGCATTTAGCTTAATGGCTGTATCTGCTGGAAACTCTAGAAGTTAGTTTTTTTTAACAGCCCTAATAGCGACGATTACCGCCGCCGCCACCACCACTACCGCGATTCCAGCCACCGCCACCACCACGGGAAGAACCTCTTTCTTCGCGGGGTTTAGCTTTGTTCACTTTCAAATCACGACCCATCCATTCAGCACCATCAAGAGCTTCAATAGCTGCTGCCTCTTCGGTTTCTTTTGACATTTCTACAAAGGCAAAACCTCTAGGGCGACCAGTTTCCCGGTCTGTAGGTAATTGTACACGATTAACTGTTCCGTACTCAGCAAATGCCTGTTTCAGGTCTTCTTCCGTTACCTGATAGGACAAATTTCCAACGTAAATTGACATAGAATATGGTCTCCGAAACCAGAGAGTAGAGAGAGTTAGATTCGGAGAGACGCATTAAAAAATCTTAAAACGACTTACTCAACCGAAAATAATCTTTATATCCTCAAGTATAGCACTACATGAGAATATCAACTCATAATAAGCAACTTTTCGCACTCGAATAACTAGCGTTGTAACCGAAATTACCTTTATCAACGCTAGATGACTGGAATAGTAAACTGTGTGACAATCTTTTTAGCTTCTAAACACAGTGCTTGATGATGATGGTGATTACTTGCTAGTAAATCCCCCCATTGATGAATATCACCTGTGTTATATGCTAAAGGCGTGTAGTCAAAATGGGTAAATTGGCCACCTGCTTCGGTAAGAATTAGTTCAGGAGCAGCCATATCCCAATCTTTAGGTGCGGACTTACCAGACAAGGATATGTAAACATCTGCTTGCTGTTCAATAATCGCGGCAATTTTGCAACCTATGCTACCAATTGCCTTTTGATTTTGACAGGGTAAATGTTGTAATAGATATTCTAACCTATCATTGCGATGTGAACGACTGACAACCAAAATTAAATCTTGAATATTTTTAGTAGAATTAACTCGCACCGCTACAGAACCATTGGCAGTTTCTCTAAAAGTTCCACCACCTCTGATGGCATAATATAGGGTTTGTGTTTCTGGAATAGCTACAACCGCTAATATCGGCTGTGTTCCTCGAACTAAGGCAATATGAATGGCATATTCCCCAGTTTTATTAATAAAGTCTTTTGTACCATCTAAAGGATCAATAATCCATACCCACTCATGGGGATTTTTCTCCTGTTGTGATTTATAGGTTTCTTCACTGATATAACCAAAATCTGCCTCACCTAAAGCATATTTAAGCTGTGACAAGATATATTCACTCACAGCTATATCTGCAACCGTCACAGGTTCGTTATCTTTATACTTAATCTCTAAATCTGATGCTGAAGCAGTACCGTGATAATAAGAACTCAGTAATTTGGACGCTCCCCAACCTATTTCTCGGGCAATAATTAAAATTTCTGATAAGTCTTTCATAAGTTCATCCAATGACGTGTACCAAAATACTGACAAGCTGTAGCCGCAATATCAGCAGATAAAGCTAGAGTATCAGTAAAACTGTGACTCAAGATATGGTGACAGAAAGCACCATGAAAAATATCTCCCGCGCCTAGTGTATCAACAGGATGTATTTTTGGCACATTTACCACACCAGATACACCATGAGTTAAATATTGTATGGGCTTTTCACCATGGGTAATGGCAATATGGCGAATGGAAAAATTTTGCAAATAGGTAAAAACATCTGGTTGATTTTGGCAGTGAGGGGGATAAAAATTAGCGGAACAAATAGCATAATCTACAAACGGTAATATGTTCTCAAATCCTGGTTTCCAGCTACCACCATCAATGACAACAGGAATATTTTTAGTTTTAGCCGTTTGGGCAATAATTTGACTTATGGCCATTTGATGTCCATCAATTAAAATAATATCAATATTGTCTAAAATATTTGGAGGAATAGAGTTAATATCAGCTTGAGTTTTTACAGCATTAATCGAAATTACTGCTCTTTCGCCCGTGTTTTGGGTGACAATAATAGAAGATACTGGTGGGGGTGTATTTTTATCCCCATCTAAGTCAATAATTCTCACTTGATAATTTTCCAAATCGCTATAAATTAGCTGTGTCATGGGATGAGAACCTAGTACACCTAAAACTGTGCTTTTAGTACCTAAATAACTACAAGTAACAGCAGCATTGGTAGCCGGTCCTCCTGCGGCTACGGTGTGGTCGGTAGCGACTATTTTTTGATTATTTCGGGGTGGAGTTTGGGCTAGATAAATTAAATCTAAGGTGATTAACCCGATAAATAAGGCAGAATTAGTCATGGGTAATTTGTAGTTAAATAATTGTATTTTATTAATTTATAATTTCCTCTATTTATTGTTCGTCTTCTATTATTTCATTAGCCTTAGTTTTAATATTTAGATACTGCAATAAATGACTATTATTGAAAATAATTTCTCCATAGACAGGAAAGTATTGATTCAGAATCGTAATTATTGTTTGAGTAAAATCATGTTGTAATATTGCCACCAAAAAGACTCCCCTGTATGACATTTACATCTAAAGCTAATTTCTGTCCATTTTTATTTTTTATATGATGATTTTTTAGAATAGGTAATAGTTTTTCTCCTTGATATTCTTGCATTTCTAAAACTCGTCTTAAACCAATTTTTAAATATTCTTCTTGAGATTCAATACTCATAGATTTTCTACCTAAGCGTTTAGCGACAGCAGCAGTAGTAAACGTTCCAGCAAAGGGATCAAGTATTAAACTATCTTGATGACTACTTGCTAAAATAATTCTTTCTAGTAAAGACTCGGGTTTTTGTGAAGGGTGATTTTCATACTCTTCCATTCGATATCTCACACGGGGAAAATACCAAGCATTACCAGGGACTTTTTCTGTATTATAGGCAGTGGGAACTGATTTTCTGTAATCAATTAATTTACGTTGTGATCCGGTTTTTGCTTCAACTTTTATATTGTCTGCATTAAAAATATAGTTATTTTTATCCTTGACACAATGCAGGATAGGTTCATACATTGAACCAAAGTATTTTGTCGCTTGAACTCCAGAACTATCATAATACCAAATTATCCGACTGAGAATAGTTAATTTTTTTCTCAAGTAAATATCAAAATAAGGCATCGCTTGTGTACTTGTCATTACATATAATGTACCATTGGGTTTGAGGATACGAATACATTCATCTAGCCAGTTGTATGACCAGTTTACATAGTCTTCTTCTGAATCCCATTTATCATGAAAATTAGCAAATTTTTTCCCTATATTATAGGGAGGATCTGCAAAAATTAAATCAACTGATTCTGAAGCAATATGATTTGATAATATGTTGATAGCATCACCATAAAATACCACATTGCCCTGGTTTTGGTAAGATATACACATAATGGGCTAAGACTCCATTTCTGCTAATTCTAACCAGCGTTCGGTGGCGATATCAATATCTTGTTTGAGCTTTTCCAATTGTTCATAGAGTTTTTGTACTTGGCTATAATTTCCAGCCATATTTGCTAGGGTTTTTTCTACTTCT